>NZ_JBHVGL010000012.1:0-17103 GCF_042800875.1 Kitasatospora sp. NPDC057595
CCGACTCGCCGGTCAGCATCGAGGCGTCGACGGCCGAGGCGCCCTCGACGACCACGCCGTCGGTGGCGATCTTCTCCCCGGGGCGGACCACGAACAGCTCGCCGACGGTCAGTTCGGTGACCGGGACGCGGACCTCGGCCCCGCCGCGCAGCACGGTGACGTCCTTCGCGCCGAGCTCCAGCAGCGCCTTGAGCGCGGCGCCCGCGGTGCGCTTGGAACGGGCCTCGAAGTAGCGGCCGGCCAGGATGAAGGCGGTGACGCCGGCGGCCGCCTCCAGGTAGATGTTGGACGAGCCGTCGGAGCGGGCGATGGTGAACTCGAAGCCGTGCCGCATGCCGGGCATCCCGGCGTGGCCGAAGAACAGCGCCCACAGCGACCAGAGGAACGCGGCGCCGGTGCCGAGCGAGACCAGGGTGTCCATGGTGGCGGCGCCGTGCCGGGCGTTGGTCCAGGCGGCCTTGTGGAAGGGCCAGGCGGCGTAGGTGACGACGGGGGCGGCGAGGGTGAGCGAGAGCCACTGCCAGTTGTCGAACTGGAGGGCCGGGACCATCGCCATCGCGATGACCGGGACGGCCAGGGCGAGCGCGGTGATCAGCCGCCGGCGCAGCGGGGCGAGTTCGTCGGCGGGCTCGGCACCGCCGTCCGGGCCGGCGGGCTCGGCGGTGGCGGGGCGGGGCACGGCGGCGGTGTAGCCGGTGGCCTCGACGGTGGCGATCAGATCGGCGACCTCGACGGCGCCGGTGACGCTCACCTTGGCCTTCTCGGTGGCGTAGTTGACGGTGGCGGTGACACCGTCCATGCGGTTGAGCTTCTTCTCGATCCGGGCGGCGCACGAGGCGCAGGTCATGCCGCCGATCTGGAGTTCCACCTCGGTGGAGGCGGGTGCCTGGGTGGTCATCTGGGCTCCTCGTGGGTCGTCGGTGAGGCGGTGCGGCGGGTCGGGATTCCGGGGCCCGATACCCCCAGGGGGTTCGGGCGGGCGTTGCGGCGGGGGCGTCGGGCCCCGGGCCCGCCGGGCGGTCAGGCCCGGCCGGCGAGTTCGTAGCCGGCGTCGTCGACGGCGGCGCGCAGGGCCGCCTCGTCCAGCTCCGCCACGGCGGAGACGGTGACCAGGCCGGCCGGGACGTCGACGCGCACGGCGGTGACGCCGGGGAGGACGGAGACCGCCTCGCCGACGGCCCGCTCGCAGTGGCCGCAGGTCATTCCGGCGACGGCGTAGACGGTGGTGACGGTGGTGACGGCGGCGGGGTCGACGGTGACGGTCGCGCCGGTGGAGCAGGTGCCGTCGCTGGAGCAGCAGGACATGGGTTCCTCCGTGAGGTCGGCAGCATCGTGGTGATACCCAGTGGGGGTATCCCCTTGCGGTGGTTCCTTTATACCCCTGGGGGGTATGCCATGCAACCTCTCGACCGCCTCGGACCATCCTTGACTCCATACCCCCCAGGGGTATCTAATCGAGGGCGTCGGAGGACCAGCTCGACGATCCGGGGAGATTCCCATGAACGGCTACCACCACGAGAAGGACCAGGTGCAGCGCAGACTGCGCCGGGTCGAGGGCCAGATCCGCGGACTGCAGCGGATGGTCGACTCGGACAGCTACTGCATCGAGGTGCTCACCCAGGTCTCGGCCGTCACCAAGGCGCTCCAGTCGGTGGCGCTCCAACTGCTCGACGACCACCTCGGCCACTGCGTGCAGGACGCCATCGCCAAGGGCGGCGCCGAGGCCGACGCCAAGGTCGCCGAGGCCTCGCAGGCGATCGCCCGCCTGATGCGGGCCTGAGGCCCACCCGCCGAGCCCGCCCCGTCCAGCCTCTGTCCGCCCGCCCCCACACCCGCGCCCGCGCCCGCGCCGCCAGGAGTCCGCCATGAACACCGCACTGAAGATCGCCGCCTTCGCCACCGGGGTGACCACCGCCTTCGGCGCCGCGTACGGCGTCGGCCACCTGACCGGCGACGGGAAGCCCGCCCCGCGCCCCGCCACCGCCGCGCACGCCGGGCACGCCCCGGCCCCCGTCGCGAGCACGGGTGCGGCAGCCGCCGAACAGCTCCCCGGCGGCCTCCAGGTCTCCGAACGCGGCTACACCCTCGCCCTGGAGAACCCCTTCGTCACCGCCGGCGCCCCGACCGAGCTGAGGTTCCGCATCCTCGGCGCCGACGGCCGCCCGGTCACCGACTACCGCCCGGCCCACGAGAAGGAACTGCATCTGATCGTCGCCCCGCGCGACCTCGCCACCTTCCAGCACCTGCACCCCGTCCGCGCCGCCGACGGCACCTGGAGCGCGCTCGTCGCCCTGCCGGCCGCCGGGGAGTACCGGGTGTTCGCCGACTTCACCCCGGCCGACGCCGCCGAGGGCCTGACCCTGGGCGCCGACATGCACGCCGCCGGCGAGCTGCGCCCGGCCCCGCTGCCGGCGACCGGCCGGACCGTCACCGTCGACGGCTACACCGTCACCCTGGACGGCGAGCTCGCCCCGGGCCGGGCCGGGCAGCTGACGCTGAACGTCGGCCGGGACGGCCGGCCCGTCACCGACCTCCAGCCCTACCTCGGCGCGGCCGGCCACCTGGTCGCGCTGCGCGCCGGGGACCTCGCCTATCTGCACGTCCACCCCGACGGCCACCTGCCCGAGGGCGCCGCGACGGCCGGCGGTCCGGCGATCACCTTCACCACCACGGCGCCCAGCGGCGGCGAGTACCGGCTCTTCCTGGACTTCCAGCACCAGGGCACCGTGCACACCGCCGCGTTCACCCTCCCGGTGGGCGGCACCCCGGCACCCGCCGCCACCGGGGCGGGTGCCGCAGAGGCGCCCGCCGCAGAGGCGCCCGGCACCACGCCGGCCGGTCACGACGGCGCGGGCCATCAGCACTGACCCCGCGCCCGGCACGCGAACGGGCCCCGCACCGGAGGAGATCCCTCCCGGTGCGGGGCCCGTTCGCACGGCGTCACCGCACGCTGTCACCGCACGCTGTCACCGCACGGCGTCACCGCACGGCGGCCCGCTCAGCCGAAGTAGCCGAGCGCCCCCACCGCGCACAGTCCGCCGGCGCCCATGAACACCGGCATCAGCACCTTCAGCTCCACCCAGCTGCCGGCCCGGAAGCGCATGCCCTTCGGCGGCCCCAGCGGGTACCAGCGCTTGCGCCCGATCGGGATCGGCCAGAGCACCGGGCAGCCCGAGACGGTCAGCGCGTCGCCCAGGCAGTGCACCAGCGCGCCGAGGGTGATCGGCAGGCCGATCCACAGGTACTCCTGCCCCGGCTGGTCGAACAGCCAGAGCGCACCGTTGCCCGGCTCGTCCAGCACGCCGGTGATCACCCAGGTGCCGGCCGCGCCGAGCAGCCAGACCAGCACGTCGCTGGAGCCCCGGGCCTGACGCCAGAGCAGACCGTCGATCGCCAGCACCATGTGCACGAAGAGCACCACCAGCACGCCCCAGCGTCCGCCGTACACGGTGACGGCCGAGGCGCCGGCGCCGCAGAGCACCGCCCAGAGCCAGGTGTGGGTCAGGGTGCGGTGGCCGCCGGAGCGGCGCGGGTCGTGCCTGCTGCGGGTCGCCCTGTAGACGGCGTAGGAGAGGTTGTCGATCACCTCGCAGAGGACGCGCGACACCGGGCCGAACGCCCGGGATATGGTCGCCGCCTTGTGGTCGAGGTCCGGCGCCAGCGCGGCGCCCGCGCAGATCAGCGCCCCCGTCAGCAGCACCGGCCAGGGCATCGGCTCACCCATGGCCTCCGCGATCGCCCCCACGCCCAGCCACGCCGCCGCGCCGGACAACGAATGCGCCGGTCCCATCATCTTCTCGGCTCCCGCCCTCGTCCCTCACCGCCCATCGCGAGGGCTTCGCGAGGGCCTGACGGGGCGGCAGCATAGTCGCCCATGATCGAAAACATTGGAAGCCGTGAATTCACTCGAATGGCGGAAGCGATTCATGGGTGAGAGGGAGGCCGCCCACCAGGGGCGCTGACGGAACGTCACCGATCCGGGTGGTTTTGCCGCCCGGGCGCGTCGCGGGCGCCCCCGGCGCGCGCTGGACGGGCCGGTCCGGCAAGTGGCCCAGGAATTCCGCACCGAACCGGCCCTTCCCGGCGGTCCGCCGGGCCCCTACGCTCGGCCGGGTGACCAACACCGTGGACTTCTACTTCGATCCCGTCTGCCCCTTCGCCTGGATCACCTCCCGCTGGATCCTGGAGGTCGAGAAGCACCGGGACCTCGACCTCACCTTCCGGGTGATGAGCCTGTCCGTGCTCAACGAGGGCCGCGAGGACCTGCCCGAGCGCTACCGGCGACTGCTCTCCACCGGCTGGGGCCCGGTCCGGGTCTGCGTCGCCGCCGCCGAGCAGCACGGCGTCGAGGTGCTGCGCGACCTCTACACCGCGCTCGGCACCCGGCTGCACGTCCAGGACCGGGAGGCCGACGACAAGCTCGTCCGGGAGGCGCTGGCCGAGACCGGCCTCCCGGAGGAGCTGGCGGAGGCCGCGCACACCACTGACTGGGACGAGGCGCTGCGCCGCAGCCACCACGCCGGCATGGACCCGGTCGGCGAGGAGGTCGGCACCCCGACCATCCACGTCGACGGCACCGCGTTCTTCGGGCCGGTGCTCAACGCGATACCGCGCGGCGAGGAGGCCGTCCGGGTCTTCGACGGCGTGCGGCTGCTGGCCGGGAACCCGGCGTTCTTCGAGCTCAAGCGGACCCGGACGGGCTCGCTGGACTTCAGCTGAGCGGTTCGCGGGGGCCGGGCGGCGCCGTCCGCCCGGCCCCCGCCGCCGCAGCACCCACGGCACCGTCCGCCGCGCCGCGCCAGCGCGGCCGGGACAGCGTGGTGAGCGCGCGCAGCAGCCACTCCACCGGCCCGTACGGGTGCCGGGCCAGCCACCAGCGGCAGCACACCGCCTGCACCGCGAACAGCGCGACGCCGATCAGTGCCACCCCCGCCGGCGCCACCCGCCCGACCAGCCCGGTCCCCACCCCGGTGAACACGAGCACGCAGACCAGCGACTGCGTCAGGTAGTTGGTCAGCGTCATCCGCCCGGGCGGCGCCAGCACCGCCACCAGCCGCCGGCCGTGCCGCCCCCGGGCGAGCCGCAGCACGGTGGCCGCGTACGCGGCGGCCAGCATCGGCGCGGTGATCACGTCCACCCCGAGCGCGAACACCTGCGCGGAGACGCCGGGGTGGGCGAGCGCCGACCAGGTGTAGACGCCCGCGCCGAGCAGCCCCAGCGGGAAGCCCACCGCCTGCAGCCGGCGCAGCGTCCGCTCGTGCCGGGCGAGGTCGCTCAGCGCCCGGTGCCGGCCGGCCGCCAGCCCGAGCAGGAAGGCCGCGAGGGCCGCCGGGGCCTGGAAGAACACCAGCAGGAACACCACGCTCGGCAGCTGGTCGAGGTGCGCCCCGACCACCGACCCGAAGCCGCCGCGCAGGGCCTCGGTGGCCCGCTGCGCATCGGCCGCGACGGCCGCCGGGTCCCCGCCGTCGGCGCCGCGCAGGGCCAGTGCGAGCAGCAGGTAGGCGGTGGAGGTCACCGTGAACAGCACGACGGCCGTGCGCACCGCGGTGCGCGGCCGGATCCGGTGCAGCGCGAGCAGGATCAGCCCGAGCACCGCGTAGGTGGTGAGGATGTCGCCGGGGAAGAGCAGCACGGCGTGCAGCACCCCGAGCACGAACAGGCCGGCCAGGCGGCGCAGGAAGCGCGGGGCGAAGCGGGCGCCGCGGCGTTCGGCGGAGTCGAGCTGCAGGGTGAAGCTGCAGCCGAAGAGGAACGAGAACAGCAGGAAGAACTTGGCCTCGAACAGCAGCGCCACCACGGCCCGCACGCCGGTGTCGAGTGCCGAACCGAGGCCCGGCTCGTCGACGCCGGTGCCGTGGTAGGCGGAGGCGAGGTAGGTGATGTTGACGGTCAGGATGCCGAACAGCGCGAAGCCGCGCAGCGCGTCGACGTCGGCGAGCCGCGCCGGACCGGCCCTCCCCCGGTCCGGGTCGGCGGTGGTGGTGCTGGTCGTGGTCGTCGCGGGTCGGGTCCGATCCATGGAATCCCCTCCAGAAGCTATCGCCATGGAAACTCTCGTTTCGAGCATGAACGTTATATGCTCGATCACGCAAGTTCGGGCGAGAGGGGCGCACACCATGGGAACCACGGACGGGAACGGCGGTCCGACGCTGCTGCGCGCGGTACCGGCCGGAGCGGAGGCGCGGGTCGCCGCGCTGTACTGGGAGGCCTTCGGCCGCAAACTCGGCCCGGCGCTCGGCCCGCCCGGGGCGGGGCAGGCGTTCATCGCCGAGCACCTCCACCACGACCGCGGCATCGTGGCCGAGCACGGCGGGGAGGTGGTCGGTGTGGCGGGCTACCAGCTCGGCGGCCGCGGCCTGACCGGCGGCGACGTCGGGGACGTGCTCTCCGCCTACGGCGCGTTCCGCGGCCTGCCCCGGCTGGCCGTGCTCGCCCTCTTCGGCCGCGGCCCCGAGCCGGGCGAGCTGGTGATGGACGGCATCGCGGTGGACGCCGGGCGGCGCGGCCTGGGCATCGGCGGACGGCTGCTCGCCGAGGTCGCGGCGGTCGCCGCCGAGCACGGCTGCCACCGCGTCCGCCTCGACGTCATCGACGTCAATCCGCGGGCCCGCGCGCTCTACGAGCGGCGCGGTTTCACGGCCGTCCGCACCACGCGGACGCCGTACCTGCGCCCGCTCCTGGGCTTCGGGGCCGTCACCACCATGCACCGACCGGTCTCCCCGGCCGACGCCCGCGGCTGACCGGCGCCCCCGGTGGACGGGGGCGGCGGACGGCGGGCGCCGCCGGGGTGCGGGTGTTGTTTCGCCCCCCGGGGGGCGTCCTTGGGGGGTGTCAGCCGAGCCGGGCGCCGTAGACGTGGTCGACGGCGAGGACCATCAGGACGCGCCGCTCGGCGACCATGGCGGCGCGGTACTCGTCCCAGTCCGGGTGCTCGCCGGCGGCGCGCCGGTAGTAGTCGACCAACGCCTCCACCTCCGGCCCCGCCGGGTCGGCGGACGGGCCGAGCAGGGTGACCGCGCCCTCGGCGGTGGCCCAGGCGCGGCCGTCGGCACGGGTCACCTCCAGAGCGGCACGCGGGTCGCGGCGCAGATTGGTCACCTTGGCGCGGCCCTCCGCCATCGAGACGTAGAGCCGCTCGGCGTCCCGGTCGTAGTACGGCATCACGGGCGAGAGCTGGGGCCGCCCGTCGGACTTGATCGTGGCCAGCACGCCGAGGCGGCTCTCGGCGAGCAGGGTGCGGGGGTCGAAGTCGGTCGTCATGGCGGTCATTCTCCGTCGCCCGGTCCCGCGGAGGGCGCAGGACCGCGGAACTGCTCGACCAGCGCGGCGTAGCTCTCGCCGCCCCGCCCGGCAGCCAGCGCACGACCCGCCAGCGCCCGGATGAACGCCGGGAGTTCGGTGCTCACGCCGAGGGCCGCGCTCTCCTCGGCGAGGTGGTCCATCGCGGCGATGTGGGTGTCCAGGGCGGCGTCCTCGGCCGGGTAGGCGCCGGCGTCGATCTGCTCGGCGTACCCGGCCAGCCAGCCGGCCACCGTGACGGTCGAGCGGGCGGCGAGCGGGGCGAAGGCCTTGGCGTCCACGCCCGCCGCGCCCAGCAGCGCGGCGCCGTGCAGGAAGCCGTTCAGGACGCTCCACATCAGGGCGAGCACGGCGGAGTCGTGCAGCGCGGGCAGGCCGTGGTCCTCGCCCAGGTGGGTGGTGCCGTCCGGGGCGAGGCGGCGCAGCGCGGGCGCGTACCGCTCGAAGTCGGCGTGGGCGCCGCCGTAGAGCACCACGGCCTCGGCCGTGCCGACGGCCGGCGGCACGGCCAGGATCACGCCGTCCAGGTACCCGCCGCCCGTGGCGGCCACCCGTTCGGCGTTCGCCCGGGCCGACGCGGCGGTGCCGGAGGTCAGGTCGACCAGGACGCGGCCGGCCAGCAGGCCCGGGCCGGCGGCGTCGAGGCGGTCGAGCAGGTCGCGGACGGCGGCGTGGTCGGAGACGCAGACCACCACCAGCTCGGCGGCGGCCACCGCCTCCTCGGGCGAGGCGGCGGGGCGGGCTCCCCCGTCGGCGAGTTCGGCGGCCTTGCCGGGCGTGCGGTTCCACACCGTGGTGGGGTGCCCCGCGCGCAGGAAGGCCGCGGCCAGGGCCCGCCCCATCAGGCCGAGGCCGAGCACGGCCACGGGGACGGCCACGGGGACGGCGGCGGGGACGTTCTTCGTCGGTCCGTTCTGATCATCGGTCATGGCGTCATCCTCAACCTTCACATCGATGTGAGGTCAAGCGTCGTGGGCGAACTGATGGACCGTCATCGCTTGAGATAGGCGAGGACGGCGAGGACGCGGCGGTTGTCGTCGGCGGAGGCCTCGATGCGGAGCTTGGCGAAGATGCTCGCGGTGTGCTTGGCGACGGCGCTCTCCCCGATGTGCAGGGTGTGCATGATCGCGGCGTTGGAACGGCCCTCGGCCATCAGCCGCAGCACCTCGTGCTCGCGCGGGGTGAGCTCGGCGGTGTTGCCCCGGGCGTCGCTGCGGGCCAGCAGCTTGGCGATGACCTGCGGGTCCATCACCGTGCCGCCGCCCGCGACGGTCCGCACCGCGTCCACGAACTGGGCGGTGTGGGTGACCCGGTCCTTCAGCAGGTAGCCGATCGCGCCCTGGCCGCCGGCCAGCAGCTCCTGCGCGTAGAGCTGGTCGACGTACTGGGAGAGGATCAGCACCGGCAGCCCGGGCCGCGTCCGGCGCGCCTCCAGGGTGGCGCGCAGCCCCTCGTCGGTGAAGCTCGGCGGCAGCCGGATGTCGACCACGGCGACGTCCGGCTCCTGCTCGCGCAGCGCGCGCAGCAGGGCCGGCCCGTTGTCGACGGCGGCGACCACCTCGCAGCCGTGCTCCTGGAGCGTACGGATCAAGCCGTCCCGGAGGAGGAAGAGGTCTTCGGCGAGGACGACGCGCAGGGGTTCTCGCAGCGGATCTCGCACGGTATCTCCAGGGTCACGGTGGTCGGGCCGCCCGGCGGGCTGTGCAGGGCGAGGGTGCCGTCGACGGTACTCAGCCTGCGCACCACGCCGCGCAGGCCGGTGCCCCGGTCGAGCCGGGCACCGCCGTGGCCGTCGTCCTCGACGACCGCGCGCAGGGTGCCGTCCGCGTGAGTCAGGCGGACCGTCACCTCGCGGCCGCCGGAGTGCTTGGCCGCGTTGGCGAGCAGTTCGGCGACGGCGAAGTAGCCGGCGGTCTCGACCGGTACCGGGAAGCGCCCCGGCAGCTCGGCCGAGACGTGCACGTCGAGGAAGCTGTCCAGGGCGAGGGAGCGGACGGCGTCGCCGAGGCCGCGGTCGGTGAGGATCGGCGGGTGGATGCCGTGGACCAGGTCGCGGAGGTCCTGCAGGGCCCGCGCCGAGCCGGCCCGCACCTCCGTCAGGAGTGCCCGGGCTCCGCCCGGGTCGGTGTCCAGCAGCCGGGTCGCCTCGTCCAGCGCCATGCCGACGGCGACCAGCCGGGCCTGGGCGCCGTCGTGCAGGTCCCGCTCGATGCGCCGCAGTTCGTCCGCCCGCTCGTCCAGCGCCTCGGCACGGGTGTCGGTCAGGTGCTCGATCCGCCGCTCCAGCTCGGTGCTGTACGGCGCGGAGAGCGCCCGGGAGCTCCAGCGGGCGTGCAGTTCCAGCGCGGCGGGCGCCAGCCGCAGGCCCGCCCCGGTGAACAGCAGGCCGAGCACGGCGGCGGCGAGCATCGAGGGGGTGGAGTCGACGAGCACGAAGGCGTACCAGTTGCTGGGGCCGAGCCACGGCCAGACGAAGGGCTGGACGACCGCGCCGAACAGCCCGAACTCGACCAGCCCGAGCGGCACCGCGGCCAGCAGCCCGCCGGTCCAGGGCTCCAGCCACGACCACCTGAGGTCCCGCCAGAAGCCGTCGTCACCGAGGATGCCCACGGCCCGCCGGCCGCGCGGGCCCTCGGCGGGCGGCAGGGGCTCGGGCGGGCTGATCCTGGTGCCCGTCCAGCGCTCCGTCCAGGAGCGGTAGCGGTCGGACAGCCGGCGCAGTGCCGTCGCCGCGCCCGGCAACAGCAGCCGCCCCGCCCCGATCGGGAGCAGCATCAGCGTCACCGTCACCAGCGCGCCGACCGCGCTCACCGCGAGGGAGTACAGCGAGAGCAGCTGGCAGCGGGCCAGCGCGCGCACCTGGGCGCGCGCCGTGGGCACCGCCCCCGCGCCGGCCTCTGCCGCCCCGCCCCGCCCCGCCGCCATGTCCGCCCGTCGCTCCGTCACCTCAGCGCGCCCCGTGCCGCGCCGCCGGGATCCTATCCGGAGCGACCGACGGTGCCTCGCCCCGGTACGGCCTGGTGTCGTCCGCCGGGCCCGCCAACGAACACGCCGTCCCGTCCGGCGCGCTGCCCGCCGCGCCGTCCACCGCGCCGCGCCGCCGGGCCCGCAGCACCCACGGCACCGCCGCCACCAGGCACGCGGCGCCGAACAGCACCATGGGCAGCACCGTGCCGTCCTCCTCGTCCATCGTCAGCAGCATCCCCAGGTTCACCAGGGTGTGGAAGCCGCCGGCGAGCAGCAGCCGGTTCGCCCGCACGCCCTCCAGGCCCAGCCCGAGCACGACCGACATCGCCACCGTGGCGAGCAGGAAGCCGCCCGCGTACGCGGGCCGCTGCGCGAACACCTGCACGTGCCAAGCGCCCCAGAGCAGGCCCACCGCCACCGAGGAGGTGACGGGCCCGAAGCGGGTGCGCAGCAGCGGCTGGAGGTAGCAGCGCCAGCCGATCTCCTCGCCACAGGCCCCGACCAGCTGGGCCAGCACGATCAGCGTGAACGGGTGGGCGAGGGAGCGGGGATCGGTCAGCCGGGCGTCACCGTCCAGCAGGCCGTAGGCCCCGGCGGCCAGCAGGATGATGAGCGGCGCGGTGAGCAGCAGCAGCCGCCCGGAGCGGCCCGGGCCCGCCCACGCGGTGTCGTCCCGGGCAGCCCGCTTGCCGATTCCCGTCCCGGCCAGCCGCCCCCGGATCCGCTCCTGCCACACCAGCGCCGCCACCAGGACCCCGGCGGCCGGGCCGAACTGGGTGAGTTGGACGATCTCGTCCGGGATCCCGGTCGCCGGCTGGAGCGCGCCCAGCGCGCCGGCGGCGGGGAAGGCGACGGCGAGGAACACCGCCGCCTCCGCCTTCCACGGCGCCCGCTGTCCCCGCTCCGCCCGTGCCCGCTCCGCCGGTCCCCGCTCTGTCCGTACCCGCATGTCGTCCGCCTTCCGGTCCGCTCGATCGCGTGGTTCCTTCGGCGTCGACTCTTCCGTTCCGCGGGCCTTCGGCCATTGCGGGTAGCTGCCCAACGGGGGTGCAGCTAGCTGTACCCCCGGCCTGCCCCACCTGGAGAGAACTTGTCGATGCGCGCATCACCCCACTGACCGAACCGGCGGTACGGGTGCACCCGGCGGAGCGGCGCCAAGGCGTCGGCTCGCGGCTGGTGGAGACCACGCCGAGGGACGGCGGGCCGTGGTGGCACCGGCCGAGGACGGAACGCCGGGTGCGCGGCCGTCACCCGCTGCCGGCCGGCCTGGTGACCGACACCGCCGAGGACAACTCACCGATGCGCAGGGTCAACGACGCCCTGGGCTACCGGCCGGCCCACGAGACGTACCAGGACCGGCGGGAGCTGTAGCGGGCCCGTCCGTCCAGGGGGCCGTTCAGAGGTCGATGAGCTCGACGGTGACGGCGGCGACGTCGCCCGGTTCGAGGTCCTCGGCCGTGCGGACGGCGCGTTTGACGGGCAGCACGTAGCAGCCGCGGGTGCTGTCCGGGAAGATCGACGTCTGCCAGGTGCTGCCACCGAGGGTGACCCGCACCCGCAGCGAGCCGAAACCGCGGCGTGGCCCGGCGGCCACGTCGCGGATCTCCTCGGACGCCTCGACGGGCAGGCTGACGAAGGTCCAGCTGTCGGCGCGCCGGGCGTCCCAGATCCAGAGCTCGGCCTCAAAATCGAACACCACGGGTCCAGCATCGCACGCGGCACCGACAACCCGTCCGTTCGCGCGCCCCACCGGGCGCCCATCGTGCCCGTCACGCCCCGTTGCCGCAGATGGCGCCCGCACTCACATCGGCAGGGAGTGCAGCCGCACGGCGCCCTCCGGCCACTGCGCGCCCTCGTGCAACGGGAACCACATCGAGCGCAGCGGCATCACCACCGGGCCGGCGGGCTGCTCGACCTCGACGGGCCCCTCCACCGGGCGCCACCCGAGGCGCGCGTAGAGGCCGGCCACCTCGGGGAGGCAGAACAGGATCGCCACCCGCGGCCCCAGCGTGCGGGCGCGGACCAGCGCGCCGTCCACCACCGCGCGGGCGAGACCCTGCCCGCGCCGCTCGGCGGCGACGGCCACCCCGCCCAGCCCGACGACGTCCATGCGCCGCCCGCCCGCCGACAGCGGCAGGACGACCAGCCCGGCGTGCGCGACGAGCCGCCCCTCCGGTTCCGCGCGGATCCCGACGTGGTGCTCCTTGGACCGCCAGGTGAACCCCAGCCCGGCCACCCCGAACGCGTCCGGGGTGTCACCGAGGATCTCGGCCATGTCGTAACTCACCAGCGGCACGACGATGTTCTGATGATCAGTCATCCCCGCATGCTGCCACCCCGCCGGGCCCACCGGAACGGGGCCGGGGGGCATCCTCGGCCGGAGGTGAGCCGGGAAGTCCGGTCGGCACGTGGATGCCGACTGCCCCGAGGAGCGCCGATGAACGCCGAAGGGAGGCCGCGCTGCTCGGCGACCCCGACTGGCTGGAGGACGCCGTGCGGCAGCTCCCCCTGCCGCACGCGCAGGAGCCGGCCCGGGCGGCGGTGGCCGAGCTGGTGGCGGGCACCCGGGCCGCCCGGGGTATGCGGGAGCCGTGACGCTCCGGGCGGCGGTGCCGGGTGGCGGTCCCGAAGGACGCGCGGCGTCAGCGGACCACGTCGAAGACCTGCTTCTGCAGGCCGTTGGAGTAGACCGCGTGCTCGACCAGCTTCAGCTTCTGGGCGTCCTTGTCCGTGCCGCTGAACAGACGCTTGCCGGCGCCCAGCAGCAGCGGGTAGACGAGCAGGTGGTAGCGGTCGACGAGGCCGGCGTCGGAGAGCGCCCGGTTGAGGGCCGCGCTGCCGTGGACGATGATCGGGCCGCCCTCGGTCTCCTTCAGGGCGGCGACCTCGTCGAGCGAGCGCAGGATGGTGGTCTCGCCCCAGTTCGCCACCAGGTCGTCCTCGGTGAGGGTGGTGGAGACGACGTACTTCGGCAGCTCCTTGTAGCGGGCGAACTCCGCCATGTCCGGCCACACGGGGCTGAAGGCCTGGTAGCTGACCCGGCCGAGCAGCACCGCGGTGGCCTCCTCCTGTTCCCGCCCCTTGATCTCGTACGCCTCGGGGACGAACTCGATGTCCTTGAAGGTCCAGCCGGAGTTGCGGTAGCCGGGTTCACCGCCGGGGCCCTCGACGACGCCGTCGAGGGAGATGAACGCGGTGCTGATCAGGGTGCGCATGGTGGTTCCTCGCTGAGCGGTGGTGAGCGGTGATGAACGGTGGTCGATGGCAAGGGACGGTGGATCAGGCGAGGGCGCCCGTCAGCCACTGTTGCCAGGCGGCCTCGACGCCTTCCGGCCGGGGGCCGAAGAGGTGGTGGAACATCAGGACCAGTCCGGCGCCGTGGTGGAAGGTGTAGAGGCCGTCGGCGGCACGGACGGCGAAGCGCCCGCCGTCCGCCCAGACCACCTCGCCGTCCAGCGTCGGCAGTCCGGCGGGCTCGACGTGCAGTCGCGCGCCGACGGCGGGCGGCTGCGGCAGGGCGAGGGCGCGGGCCAGTGCCGCGCGGAGCTCCTCCGCCGGCCGCCCGGGCACCGGGGCGACCGCGAAGACCGGGGCGCCGGTGCGGCCGGGGAAGTGGACGAGGTACTCGCGCAGGGTGTGCAGGTGGAACGGCCAGCCGCTGCGCAGCGCGTCGTACTCGTCCTCCCAGTCGTCGCCGAGCAGGCCGCTGTGCACGACACGGAGCACGGTGGCGCCGCCCTCGCGGCCCTCGATGAGGTACTCGAAGGCCATGAAACGGCCGTTCTCGGCGGTGGCGGTGCGGGTGGCCAGGCGCTTGCCGGGCTCGTAGGCGGTGATCACCGCGTCCTCGCGGTGGCCGCCGATCTCCATGGTGGCGGTGCCGCCCTCGCGCGGGTCCAGTTCGTTGCGGCCCATGAACCAGGAGTCCAGGCCCGGTCCGGTGGCGATCGCCGCCCAGACCTCCTCCGGGCTCGCCGGCAGGACGGTCTCCAGCTCGATCTCGAACGGGTGGGTCATCGTGCGTGCTCCGGTCCTGGTTCGACGGCGGCGGCGGGGTCGCCCGGCGCGGGGGCCGGTGCGGGGTCGGGGGCGGCGGGGATCTGGTGGAGCCCGACGACCACCCGGTGGGTGCGGCCGCCGGTGGCGGACTCGTCGTGGTAGCGGCCGACCAGGACGGCCACCGCCTGGGCGAGGTCGTCGGCGAAGGCGGTGCGGTCGGCCGCGGAGGCGAACCGCACCTGCGCGTCGATGCCGAACGTGGCGACCCGCCGCCGGGCCCGGGCGGCGCCGGTGAGCAGCGTGCCCACCTCCTGCACCAACCGGGAGCCCAGCGCCAGCAGCCACCGGGCGGAGAGCTGGTCCGGCGAGCGGGACGGGTCCGGGCTCACGGCGGCCAGCACGGCGGGCGAGATCACGTAGGAGGCGGCGGTGGCGCGGTACACCCGTTCGGTGACATTGCCCTTGCGCCGTTCCTCGGCGAGTTCGACCAGTCCGTGCCGCTCCAGCTCCTTCAGGTGGTAGTTGACCTTCTGCCGGGGCAGGCCCAGCCGACCGGCCAGCATGGCGGCCGAGCCGGGCTCGGCCAGGGCGGCGAGGATCCGGGACCGGATGGGGTCCAGGGACGCCTCGGCCGCGGCGGGTTCTTCGATCACAGCGACGTCCAGCACGCCTCAAGAGTGCAACCGACAAAAAAATTTGTCAAGGAAAAAACACCCGTCGGTGGCGTGTCGCGCCCCTCCCGATCAGCGGCGTGCGGCCAGTTCGGCGTTGGCCCGATCGGTGGCCAGGGCCAGCACGCGCCCCGCCACGGCGAGGTCCTCGGCCGGGACGCCGGCGTAGAGGCGGGCGGCGATCCCGGCCCCCTCCGCGCCGGTGTCATCGGCCAGCGCCCGGCCGGCGCCCGTGAATCGCAGCCGGGACACCTCCGTCGGGTCCTCCTCCAGCAGCCCGGTGGCCACCATCCCGTCGAGCACGGCGCGCACGGCCGGCTCGGGGGCCTTCAGGAAGCCGACGACCTCGCCGACGAGGGCCTCCCGACCGAGGGAGCCGCCGGCCTGGGCGACGGTCCGGAGCGCGACGTTCTGCTCGAAGGTGAGGCCATGGCGGGCCAGCGCGGCTTCGAGCAGCGCGCGGGACGCGTAGTGGGCCAGGGCGACCACCCGGCCGTTGACGGCGGATGCGGCGGTGCTGGTCATGACTGCTCCTTGTCCTGGACGGTGTGCGGATCGAGGGGTGTGTCCAGCAGGGTCGCCAGCTCGTCCTTGAACTGCCGCGTCCGCGCGCTGTCCTGACCCCCGAGCGGCGCCAGCAGCTGGTCCAGCAGCTGCTGGATCACGGTGATGGCGCGGCGGGTGACGTCGAGCCCCTGCTCGGTGAGGGCCAGCCGCATGGCGCGCGGATCGCGCGGGTCCCGGGTGCGGGCGAGCATGCCGGCCGCCTCCAGGGTTCGAGCGAGCTTCGAGACGTAGAGCGGCTCCAGTCCGGTGTGGTCCGCGAGCTGACGCTGGCTCGGCTGTTCCCCGGAGCGCGCCAGGCCGTGCAGCGACGCCACCAGCGCGTACTGGGCGTGCGTCAGCCCCAGTGGCGCGAGTGCCCGGTCGACCGCCACCCGCCATTTCATCGACAGCCGCCAGACCAGGAACCCTGCGGTGGCACGCTCTGCTGCTGAACTCATGACGGATACCGTACATGGCTACTATGTTCATGGCTACTATTCTCGGCGACCCCCGGAAAGCCGGTCGGGGCCCACGCGCGTGCGTGGACCCCGACCCGTTTCCTCCCGGCCTAGCCGGCGACCTGGACCTTGTCGGCCTGCATCCCCTTCTGGCCCTGGACCGCCTCGAACGTCACCTTCTGGCCCTCGACGAGGGACTTGAAGCCGCTCCCCTCGATCGCCCTGAAGTGCACGAACAGGTCGGGACCGGACTCCGGGGTGATGAAGCCGTAGCCCTTCTCGTCGTTGAACCACTTCACGGTGCCGTTCTGGCGCTCGGCCATGTCTTCTCCTTGTACGCGGATCACGCTGACGGCGCCAGTCTCTCACGCAGTGACGCCGCTTCGGCACGAAGCGTGACGACGTACTCAGCTGTCGGCGTGCAGGTTCCCGTGGACCCTCAGGTCGGCCTGGATCGCCACCTTCTCGTCGCCTGTGTGCAGGATCCACCCGGCGGTCTTGCTGCGGACCGACAGGTGGTCGTTGGCGTTGACCTTCCCGTGGAAGGCCGACTCCCCGCCGACCCGGAAGTGCTCGCGGACCGACACCTTCTCCTCGCTGACGTGCAGGATCCACTCGCCGCCGCTGCGGACCGACAGGTTCTCGTTGGCGTTCACCTTGTCCTCGAAGACCGACTCGCCGTGGACGGTGAGGGCGTACCCGCCGCTGGTCGTCAGCTTGCCGCCGATCGTCAGGTCGCTCGCGGTGACCGTGCCGCCGACCTCCAGGTTCCGCAGCGGATGCACGTCGCCGTGGACGGTGAGGTCGCCGTCGACCACCAGGTTGCGGCCGGCGCGCACCTCCTCGCCCGCCTCCAGCCGGCCGTGGACGATCAGGCGGGACGGGCCCTGCTGGGTCTCCAGCACGTCACCGACCGTCAGCCCGCCCTGGACGGTCAGCCGCTCCTTCACCAGCGCGCGGGCGGTGACCAGGTCGTCCAGGTCCGCCTTGCCGGCCGCGACGGTCCCCCACTGCCGGCTCCCGGCACCCTGGAACACGTTGACGCCCGCAGGCGGGAACTCGATCCACCCGGCGCTGCCGTCCCGGCCCTGCACCCACGCGGTGTTGACGCCGGTCACGTCGGCCCGGTGGGCGGAGACGGTGCCCGCCTCCTGCTGCGG
>NZ_JBHVGL010000012.1:17201-148965 GCF_042800875.1 Kitasatospora sp. NPDC057595
GGACCCCGGAAGACGTTGATGCCGCTCGCCGGGAACTCGATCCCGCCGTCGGCCTCGCCCCGACCCCGCACCTGCCGCGACTTCACCGTGTCCGCGTCCACCGTGCCCAGGTCCCGGTTCGGGCCGTGGAACACCTCGATGCCGGTGTCCGGGAAGTCGATCCAGCCGGCGCTGTCGGTCCGCCCCTGCACCCACTTGGTCTTCACGCTGCTCACGTCGGCCTGGTTCGCGGTGACGTTGCCCGCCTCCTGCTGCGGACCCCGGAAGACGTTGATGCCGCTCGCCGGGAACTCGATCCCGCCGTCGGCCTCGCCCCGACCCCGCACCTGCCGCGACTTCACCGTGTCCGCATCGACCGTGCCCGGATCCCGACCGGGACCGTGGAACACCTCAACGCCCGTCTGCGGGAAGTCGATCCATCCGTCGGCCTCACCCCGGCCCCGCACCAGCACCGTCTTCACGCTCTGGACGTCGGTACTGTCGGCCACGACCCTGCCCGGGACGTGGTTCCCGCCCTGGACCTTCTGGACCTCCACGCCGTCCTCGGTGAAGCGGACGCGTCCCTTCTCCGTCACACCCTCGATCCACGGCGTGCGCGTGCCACTCCCGAACTCGGGGACCAGGGCGTGCACGGTGGTGGTGAGGAAGTAGCCCGCCTGCGGCCGCCCGGCGTCGGCCGCCGCGGCCACCAGGGTGTAGGTGGTGCCCCGCTTCGGGGCGTCGAGGAACGGGGAGTAGCTGTCCTGCGTCACCGGGCCCTGCCGGGACGCCGGAGCGTGGTGGACCTCGTTCCCCACGGCGTCGAGCACCCAGTAGTCGAGGTTGTTGGGTCCGTCCCACTGCAGAACGAGGGGGGCCGCGGCGTCCGTGTCCAGCAGCGAGGTCTCCGCGCGGAAGTTGCGCGGCGCCTTCGACGTCTGCTTGGTCACTCCCAGGGTCGTGGTGTAGTGGCCCGACCGTTCGGCCACCACGGCGTCCCCGCCGTAGGACCGCTCGTGGATGCTCAGCCTGACCAGGCCCTCCGCGCGGGAGACGGGGATGTTCTCCAGCTTCAGGATCAGGGCCTCGCCGCCGCGCAGGGCCACCCAGTCGTCGTAGGGGTCCTTCGCCCGGAACCGCGAGTCGCTCTCCCGCACGACGGACGGCGCCACCCGCCAGACCCGCCCGCCCGTCTGGCTGATGCTCGCGTTGATCGCGGCGGGATTCTCCGTCAGGTGCTCGGGGTCCTTGCCGGTGGGGATCTCGATCTCGATGTACTGCCAGTTCACCGAAGCCTGGTGACTGTTGGACGCGATCACGTACACCGTCCCGACCGACGGGACCCCGTCGGTGGAGACTTGGAGCGATGTCGGATCCGTGACGATCTCGTAGTGCAGCAGAGCGGGCACGAGAGGACTCCCAACCTCGGCGTTTCACACGATGCGGGCAGGACGCGCGGCGGAGGACCGGTACGGGGGGTACGGGGAAGCGATGCCGACTGGCCTTCCGACGGTACGCGTGGTCCGGCGGCCCACGAACCGCGACGCCGGGAGCTGACCCGAACCGGACCCATGCTGGCCTGAACCACCTTGAGGCGTCTTACAGATGACGGAACATCAGCCCCGAGGCGAACGCGCGGCCCACGGCCGGGCCCGAGGCCGCCCGCAGCGGACCGGCAGCGCCCTGGCCCACGCGGTCCGCACCCTCCGGCTCAAGATCGTGTCCAGCATTCGCGTCCGGCATACTGGTCGCGGCCAGGGCATTCACGCCCGCGCGGAGGCACGCCCCCGCCCGAACGGAGGGCGGCTCCGGAGCGACGGCGGCGCGGCAGACTCTGGAGAGGGGACAGCTGTGGACGACTGGCGCGCGTCCGGCGCACTCGGCACCGCGGAGCCGCTGATCGGCCGGGACGACGACCTGCGCCTGGTCCGCAACCGGCTGCGGATCGGGGCCGGCGGCGGTGCGCTGCTGCTGGCCGGGGAGGCCGGAGTCGGCAAGAGCGCCGTCCTGGACACGCTGGCCTCCTCCGCGCGGGCGAACGGCGTCCGGGTGCTCAGGGCGGCGGGTGTGGAGTTCGAGGCCGACTGCGGCTACTCCGGCCTGAACCAGATCCTCTTCCCGTTCCTGGGGGCCCTGGACCACCTCGACACCACGCTGCGCGACGCCCTGCGGGTGGCGCTCGGCTTCGACGGCGGCCGGGCGCCGGAGCAGCTGCTCGTCTCCAACGCCGTGCTGCGGCTGCTGCAGACGGTGGCCGGCGGGAAGCCGCTGCTGGTGGTCGTCGACGACCTCCCGTGGGTCGACCACGCCAGTACGGCGGTGCTCGGCTTCGTCGCCCGGCGGGTGGCCGGACTGGGCGTCAGCTTCGTGGCGGCGGCCCGCACCGGCGAGCCGCGCCCCAAGGGGGCCGACGCCCTCCCCGGCTACGACCTCCCGCCGCTCGACGACGAGTCGGCGGCGCGGCTGCTCGGCAACAGGTTCCCCGGCCTCGCCCGCGGCGCGCGCCGGCGGCTGCTGGCCGAGGCGGGCGGCAATCCGCTGGCGCTCCTGGAGCTGCCGGCCGCCCTGCGGCCCGCCGCCGCCGACTCCCCCGCCGTCCTGCCGCTCAGCAGCCGGCTGGAGACGCTGTTCGGCTCACGGGTCACCGGTCTGCCCGCCGCCGCCCGGCGGCTGCTCCTGCTGGCGGCCCTCGAAGGGACCGGTGACCTGGGCGTGCTGCAGGCGGCGGCCCGCCGCGCCGGGAGCGGGTCCGGCCTGGAGGACCTCGCGCCGGTCGAGCGCGAGCGGCTGGTGGAGATCGAGGAGGGCGGGCAGCGGCTGAGGTTCCGGCACCCGCTGATCCGCTCCGCCGTGGTGGCCCAGGCGCTGAGCAGCGAGCGGCGCGCCGCGCACACGGCGCTCGCCCACGCGCTCGCCGACCGGCCCGAGCGGCGCGCCTGGCACCTGGGCGAGGCCACGGTGGAGCCGGACGAGGAGGTCGCGGCGTTGCTGGAGCACGCCGCGGGCCTGACCCTGCGCCGCGGGGACGCCGCCGGAGCGATGCGCACACTGATCCGCTCGGCGTCCCTCTCCCCCGCGGGCCCGAACCGCAGCCGCCGCCTCGCCGAGGCCGCCTACCTGGGCGCCGAGTCCACCGGGGCCCTGTCCAGTGCCCGCAAGCTCCTGGACGACGCCCGCCGGGCCGCCCCCGAGGCGTCGCTGCACTCCGCCACCGCTTCCGCGATGCTCATGCTGAACGGCGACGGCGACGTGGCGGCCGCCCACCGGCTGCTGACCGGCGCCATCGAGTCCGCGGCCGGGGCGCACGGCTACCGGGCCGACGACAAGGCGCTGGTCGACGCGCTGCACGTGCTGGCGGTGGTCTGCTTCTTCGGTGCCCGGCACGACCTGTGGCAGTTCTACTACCGGGCCGTCGGACGCCTCACCCCGCAGCCGCCGGCCGTGCTGGCCGTACTGGGACTGACCTTCTCCGATCCGGCCCGCACCGGGGCGGCGGCGCACGGGCAGCTCGACGCGCTCATGGCGTCGCTGTCCGGCGAGCCCGACCCGGTGCGGATCACCCGGGTCGGCACCGGCGCCCTCTACCTCGACCGTCTCGGCGAGGTCCGCGACGCGGCCTGGCAGGTGGTGCGGGCGGGGCGCGACGGCGGCCCGGCGCGACGGTACATCTCCTCCCTCATCCACCTCTGCCTGGACGACTACCTCACGGGGCGCTGGGACGAGGCCGTCGAGCTCGCCGACGAGGGGCTGGGGGCCTGCGAGGACCACGAGTACAGTGCCTTCGCCTGGTACTTCCTCTACATCCGTGCCATCGTCCTCGGCGCCCGCGGGCACGCGGAGGAGAGCCTGGCGACGGCCGGGCGGATCATCGGCTGGGCCGCGTCGCACGGCGCGGCCCTGCGCCGCGCACTACGCCCACCACGCCGCGGCCGTCGCGGCCCTGGGCCGCGGGGACTACGCGATCGCCCACGAGCACGCCGGCGCCGTCAGCCCCGCAGGCACCCTCGCCTCGCACGCCCCGCACGCCCTGTGGGTGGCCGCCCACCTGGTCGAGGCGGCCGTCCGCGGCAACCGGCGCGAGGAGGCCGCCGCGCACGTGCGGGCGATGCGCGAGGCCGGCCTCGCCGCCGTCTCCTCCCGGTACGCCATGCTGACGGAGGCGTCCGCCGCGCTGTGCGCCGAGGACGACGAGGAGGCGCTGCGGCTGTTCGCGCTGGCGCTCGGCACCCCGGGCGGCCAGCGGTGGCGCTTCGACCACGCCCGCGTCCAACTCGCCTACGGCGAGCGGCTGCGCCGGGCCCGGGCGACCGCCGCGTCGCGGGCCCCGCTGCGCGCCGCGCTGGCGGCCTTCGAGGAACTGGGCGCCCGGCCCTGGGCCGAGCGGGCGGTGAAGGAGCTGCGGGCGACCGGCTGGGGCAGGCGCCGCCCGGACGCCGCGCACGGCAGCGTACTGAGCGCCCAGGAACGGGAGATCGCCGATCTCGCCGCCACCGGCCTGACCAACAAGCAGATCGCCGAACGCCTCTTCGTCTCCCACCGCACGGTCGGCGCCCACCTCTACCAGATCTACCCGAAGCTCGGCATCACCTCCCGCGCCATGCTGCGCGACGCCCTCAACGCGCTGCCCGAGGACCCCGCCGTTCCCTGACCGGCGGACGTCGCGCACGGTCGCCGGCGAGGGCGCCGAGGACGCCAGGTAAAAGTGGCAGTACTGCCAAATGGCAGAACTGCAAACACTGGGCGACGGAATGCCGAAGGCCCGCGCAAGGCCTTGAGAACGCCCGGGGAGCCGTGGTTCGGTTCCGGTCATGACGTGTCCGAGCGACCGTCATCGCAGGTGGGCGGCATCGCGTGCACGCTCCACGACTCCTCCGAAAGGCCCCCGATGAGCTCGTCCCGGCCCAACATCCTGTGGACCGTCAGCGAAGACTGCCCGCCCCGCTTCGGCTGCTACGGCGACCCGCTCGCCACCACCCCCCACCTCGACGCCCTCGCCGAGCGGGGCACGCTGTTCACCAACGCCAACAGCCCCGCCCCGGTGTGCGCGCCCTCGCGCTTCGCCCTGCTGACCGGCGTCGCCCCGGAGAGCCACGGCCCCGCCCACCACCAGCGCGCCCGGGCGACCGTCCCCGACTGGATGACCACGTACCCGGAACTCCTGCGCGACCTCGGCTACTACTGCACCAACAACGTCAAGACCGACTACAACAGCGACACCGACCCGCAGGCCGTCTGGGCCGAGTCCTCCCGCACCGCGCACTGGCGCAACCGGCCCGACGGCGCCCCGTTCCTCGCGGTGTTCAACTACGACCCGACGCACGAGAGCGCCGTCTTCGGCCGCGACGAGTTCACCGTCGACCCCGCCGCCGTCCGGCTGCCCGCCTACCTGCCCGACACCCCCGAGATCCGCGGCGACTTCGCGCACTACTACCGCCACATCGCCGGGATGGACGCGTTCGTCGGGCAGCTCCTCGCCGAACTGGAGGAGGACGGCGAACTCGACAACACCATCGTCATCCACACCTCCGACCACGGCGGCGTCAACCCCCGCTCGAAGCGCTGGTGTTACGACGAGGGCCTGCACGTCCCGCTGATCGTCGCCGCCCCCGCCCGCCACGCGCACCGCTTCCCGGCCCCCGGCTCCCGGGTCGACGCCGCCGTGTCCACGCTCGGCATCCCGCCCACCCTGGTCGAACTCGCCGGCGGCACGGTGCCCGCCCACATGCGGGGCGAGAGCCTCGCCCGCACCTCCTTCGACACCGCCGGCGCGCTCGCCTTCTCCATGCGCAACCGGATGGACGAGCGCCCGGACATGATCCGCAGCGTCCGCGACGCCCGCTACCGGTACATCCGCAACTACGCGCCCCACCGCCCCTACGGAACGCACCAGGCCTTCGCCTGGCTCGCCGCCGGCTACCAGTCCTGGGAGACCGAGCACCTCGCCGGACGCCTCAACGACGTCCAGGACGCCTTCTGGCACGAGAAGCCGGGCGTGGAACTGTACGACTGCGCCACCGACCCGGACCAGATCCACAACCTCGCCGGCGACCCGGCGCACGCCGAGGTCGAGCAGCGGCTCGACGAGGCGCTGCGCGCCCACCTGCTCGACGTCCACGACAACGGCTTCCTGGGCGAGGACTCCCCCGCCGAGGGCTACCAGGCCTCCCGCGAACCCGGCGCCTACCCCCTCGCCCGCATCCTCGACCTCGCCGACGCCGTGGGCCGGCGCGACCCCGCCCTGATCCCCCGGTTCACCACCGCGCTCTCCGACCCGGACGCCACCGTGCGCCGCTGGGGCGCCATCGGCCTGCTGGCCCTGACCGCCGGCATCCCGACCGCCGAGGCCACCGAGGCCCTGCGCGCGACGGCCGCCGACGACACCGATCCGTACGTGCGCATCGCGTGCGCGGAAGCACTCGGCAAGCACACCGGCGACCCGGCGGGCGCCGCCCTCCTGGCCTCCCTCGTCGCGCCCGGCCACCCGGAGAGCGTCAGGGTCGAAGCCCTCAACTCCCTCACCGCGCTCGGCCCGACGGCGGCGGCCCCGCACCGCGACGTGGTGGCCGCGGCGGCCGAGGAGCCCCTGGAGTACGTCGGCAACGCCGCCCGCTACCTGCGGCTGCGCATCGACGGCACCTACACGCCCCGAACCGTGGTGCTCGACATCGAAGGCCTGCTCGCCCGCGCCGCCGCGGCCGGACGCACCCGCCCCTGACGACCGGACGGGACGGCGGCGCACCGGGTGGTGACCCCGCCCGGCGCGCCGCCGCGGCCGTGGCCGCGAACGATGGAACCGACAATTCCCCTTCCACCGGGCCGCTGATTCCCACTATAAATGGAGGAGGGGAATCCAGATCTCGGGCCACTGTCGGGCAATTCCGCCGACCCGGGAGATTTCCGGCTCTTCGGCCTATGGGCGACAAGGGCGCCCGAGAGGCCAAATTCCCACAGCTGGTACGACAAGGGCCAAGATTTGACCGGAATATGAGTCGCATGCGATTCATCGTTATTCGATCGAAACCCTTAAAGATTCCTGAGAACTCCAAAGGCATGAAAGGTTCTCTGCCGAGCCAGAAGGCTTGCACCGTCTTGGCACTCTCTCGACGAGGATCTGATGTCACGACGTTCCACGGTCTCGCCCACTGCGGCGGGCGGGACCCTCTCCATGTCCATGCGCTGGAAACGCGCCATGTCGGCGGCGGTGACGCTGGGTCTGCTGGTCCAGACCGGTGTGGCCGTCGAGGCGTTGGCCGCCTCCTCCGCCTTCGCGGCACCGGCCCCGGAAACACCGCAGGCCAATGCGGTGGCCGGCACGACCGCCGAAGCGCCCGACGAGGCCTCGGCCCTGCTGTCGGCCCGCCTTCAGGGTCGCCGTGTCGAAGTGGTGAGCGCGCGAACCGAGTCGACCACCCTTTGGGCGAACCCGGAGGGCACGCTCACCTCCGATCGCTCCACCGGACCGGTCCGGATGAAGTCCGGCGGCTCCTGGGTCGCGGTGGACACCACCCTGGCCCCGACGCCGACGGGCAAGGTGGCGCCGAAGGCCCACCCCGGCGCCCTCGTGCTCGAAGGCGGCGATCCCGCCGTCACGGTGGGCGACAGCCTGCCGGGTACCGACGGCGCGCCGGCCCCCGGGGATTCCCCCGCCTCGACCACCACCACGCTCCAGGAGCGCGAACTCGCCAGCTACGGCTCCGGCGACCAGAAGGTGGGCTTCGGCTGGCTGGGCAGGCTGCCCAAGCCGAAGCTGGAGGGCAACAAGGCGACGTACGTCGACGCCCGGCCGGGCGTCGACCTCGTGGTCAAGGCGACGCGGACCGGCTTCGAGCAGTTCCTGATCGTCAAGAACCGCTCCGCCGTCGCCCAGGCCAGCACGATGACGATCCCGATCGACACCACCGGCCTCAACGTCGCGGCGCAGCAGGACGGTTCGATCCAGCTGCTGGACAAGACGAGCGGCAGGCTCGTCGTGAAGATCCCCTCGCCGGTGATGTGGGACGCAGCGGTGGACCCGGCCTCGCAGGAGCACCTGAACCGCGCGCCGGTGACGATGCAGCTGCGCGGCCAGGGCGCGGACACCGAGCTGGTGTTCACCCCGGACGCGGCGTTCCTGGCCAACACCAGCACCCAGTACCCGGTCACCATCGACCCGGTGGTGGGCACCGTCACCACCACGTACGACACCTACGTCCAGAACAACGAGAACTGGGACGCCTCCGGCTCCGAGGACCTCAAGCTGGGCAGCTACAACGGCAGTGTCAAGGCGCGCTCGTACCTCACGATCCCGGGCGGCCAGTTCAACGGCAAGCAGATCATCGACGCCAAGCTGCACCTGTTCAACTACCACTCCTCCTACTGCACCCCGAAGCAGTGGGAGGTCTGGAACGCGGGCGGCGCGGCCTGGTGGACCCGGTGGGGCAACGAGCCCCAGTGGGGCCAGATGTGGACCCGGACGTACGAGACCTACGACGTCGACGGCGGTGACAGCCACCAGTGCACCGCGCCGGACGGCTCCGCCTGGACGAACACCGACGTCACGGACATGATCCGGTACTTCGCGCAGCACAACTCCGCCGACTACGGCCTGCTGCTGAAGGCGACGGACGAGAACAGCAACCTCTCCTGGAAGCGGTTCGGCTCCGCCGAGAGCGACGTCCCGCCGTACATCTCGATCACCTACAACGCGGTGCCGTCGGCGCCGTCCGGCATCGAGGTGCTGCCCTCGCAGCCGGGTGAGCCGCGGTACACCAACTCCGCGACGCCGCGCTTCCAGGTCCGCGCGGACGACCCCGACGACGGCACGGTCGGCGTGAACGTCGACCTGTGGCGCAACGGCAGCTTCGTCAACAGCATCTACCGGCAGGTCCCGGCCAACACCTACCTCCAGGTGGGCCCGGCCGACCTCGGTGTGGCGAAGCTGGACGAGGGCGTCCCGTACTCGGTGTGGACCAAGGTCTCCGACGCCAACTCGTCCTCCGGCTGGTCCGGCACGAGCTTCGTCGTCGACACCACCGCCCCCGGCACGCCGACCGTCACCTCCGCCGACTACCCGTCCGACGGGACGTGGCACGGCGCGGCCAACCAGGCCGGTTCGTTCACCTTCACCCCGCCCGCGGGGACGAACGACCTGGCCGCGTACGTCTACACCCTGGACGGCACCACGCCGGTGACGGTCAACGCCACGGCGGGTCTGACCACCTCGATCACCCCGGCCACCGACGGCCGGCGGGTGCTCAAGGTGCAGGCCAAGGACCGTGCGGGCAACCTCTCGCAGGCGGCCGAGTACGTGTTCCAGGTGGGCCAGGCCGGCATCAGCTCGCCGGTGAACGGCACCCAGGCGGCCAAGCGCGTCAAGCTTTCCGTCGACGCCCAGGCCCAGTACAAGCGGGTGGTCTACGAGTACCGCCGCGGCCCCGGCGCCACCGAGTACACGGTGCCCCGCGTCAACCTGACCAAGGCGGACAACACCCCGGTCACCGAGGACAAGCCGCTGCTGGCGGACCTCGGCCCGCACGCCAACTGGAACGTCCTGGACACCCTCGGCAACGTCGGCGGTGTCGTGCAGGTGCGCGCCAAGCTGTTCCCGCAGGACGGCTCCGGCAACGGCTACACCACCGTCTGGAACACCCTGACCGTGGACCGCAACGCCGACGGCGCCGCGAGCGCCGACGCGGGCCCGGGATCCGTGAACCTGCTCACCGGTGACTACAGCACCAGCGCCACCGACACCAGCGCGTTCGGCATGTCCGTCACCCGTACCTCCTCTTCGCGGGGCACGGACCGCGGCTGGCAGCCGCAGGGTGAGCGCCTGACCACCAACCAGCGCCAGATCGGCACCGACACGGCCGGCTTCACCGCCGGCCCGGCGGACATCAGCCGCTCGACCGCCCGCGGTCACGACAGCTCCACCGACTCGCTGCTGGTCAAGCCCAACGGCAACCAGAGCTCCTACGTCGAGATCGGCACGGGATACAACCTCGGCCAGGGCATGAAGCCGGGCCGGACCTACCGCCTCACCGGCTGGATCTACGTGCCGGGCACCACCGGCCTGAACCCCGACCGCGCCGACATAGGCCTGCGTCTCGTCGGCGTCCACCGCACGCCGGCCGGCTACACGGACGTGCCGTCGCCGAAGGCCTCGTTCACCGACGGCTGGCAGCAGCTGACCGTCGACATGACCGTCCCCAAGGACGCCACCGAGGCCTGGTTCCGGCTGATCAACGGCTTCGCCGCACCGGACAAGGAGGTCTTCTTCGACGACCTGTCGCTGAAGGAGATCGTCGCGCCGTTCGGTCCGCAGTGGGCCGGCGGCCCCGACGCGGGCGCCGGCTCCGACTTCCGCTCGCTGTCGTTCCCGCAGTCCGACCTGGTCGAGATCAAGGGCAACGACGACGGCACGCTTACCTTCGCCAAGGGCACCGACGGCACCTTCTTCCCGGAGCCGGGCGCGGAGTCGCTGACGCTCAAGGCCGTCGCGGCCACCTCCGGCGCGCTGCTGCTGAACAGCAGCGGCCAGTGCCTGGAGGTCCCGAACGGCGCGGCGGGCAACGGCGCCCACCTCCAGGCCACCACCTGCACCGGTGGCGCCAACCAGCAGTGGACCCGCGGCGACGACCAGACGTTGCGGCTGCTCGGCTACTGCCTGGACAACCCCTGGGGCCAGGTCGACAACGGCACCCAGCTGGTGCTGTGGGGCTGCAACGGCGGGGACAACCAGAAATGGGACGTCCGCACCGACGGCCAGATCATCAGCCTCCACTCCGGCAAGTGCCTGGACACCGACCACGGCGCCTCGGTCTGGGTGTGCTGGGCCGGCCCCAACCAGGTCTGGGACGTGCAGACCAACGCCACCACCTACGAGCTGACCGAGCTGGACGGGACCAAGACCGTCTTCGCCCGCCAGGCCGGCTCGAACAGCTACCAGGTGGTGAGTGAGATCGGTCCGGGCGCCCCCTCGGCGACCCGCTACCTGTACGACACCACCGACGGCCGCTCGCTCGTCAAGCGCGTCATCCCGCCGGTCGAGGCCGGGGTGGACGACGCCAACAAGTGCTCGGTGGAGCCGCTGCCGCGCGGCTGCGAGGTCATGGAGTACGAATACGCCAAGTCGACCACCGCGAACGCGACTTCTCCCGGTGACTACCTGGACCGCGTCAAGGCGGTCAAGGTGTGGTCGTGGAACCCGGCGACGTCGAAGGAGGAGGCCGTCGAGGTCGCGCACTACGCGTACGACGACAAGGGCCGCCTGGCCGAGACCTGGGACCCGCGCCTGACCCAGCCGCTGAAGACCACGTACGGCTACGACGACGCGGGCCGGGTCACCCGGGCCACGCCGGCGGGTCAGCTGCCGTGGAACTTCGACTTCGGCAAGGCCGCCGCCGACCAGGATCCGGGGCGCCTGCTCAAGGTCCGCCGCCAGGCCCTGACCCAGGGCTCGAAGAACCAGGTCAACGGCGAGACCGCCGTCAATGTCGTCTACGACGTACCGCTGACCAGCGGCACGGCCGGCGGTCCGTACGACCTGTCCGGCGCGGAGGTGGCGAAGTGGGCCCAGCTGGACGCCCCGACCGACGCCACCGCCGTCTTCGGGCCGGAGGACGACCCGGGCACCAACACGGCGACCGCCGTGAAGCCGGGCAAGGACGGCTACAAGCCGGCCACCGTGCACTACCTCAACGCCAACGGCCAGGAGGTCAACACCGCCACCCCGTCCGTCACTCCGGGCGGTGACATCGACACCAAGGAGTACGACCGCTACGGTCATGTGGTGCGATCCCTGGAGGCCACCAACCGCGCGATCGCGCTCGGCACCCACCCGGACACCGGCCGGTACGCGGCCGAGCTGAACCTCCCGACGGACTCCGCCGCCCGGGCCCGGCTGCTGGACACGCGCACCGTCTACACCGCCGACGGCCAGGACGTCGCGGAGACGCTCGGCCCGGTCTACCGCGCCTCGCTGACCGAGCAGGTCAACGGCCAGAGCACCCCGGTCACCTCGACCTGGGAGGCCGAGAAGCTGCCACAGCTCGGCGCCACCGCCCCGGTGCGGGTGGTCAACGACAACGGCGCGCTGACCTGGTCCGGCGGAGCGCAGCTCAGCCTGGCCGGCACGCAGGCGGGCGCCTACGACGTCATGCGCGTCAGCGTGCCGGAGGAGGGCGAGTACGTGCTCTCCGGCCAGCTGACCCGCTTCAACGACCACGGCGTCATCCAGTTCGCGATCGACGGCCAGAACGTCGGCCAGCCGATCGACACCTTCGACGCCAACCCGGCCGGCTCGACGGCCCCCTACACGGCCGGCCAGTCCGTCCGGCTGACCCGTGGTGACCACGAGCTCAAGGTCACCGTCACCGGCACCAACGCGGGCACCCAGGGCGACCGCTACCACGCGGGCCTGGACACCATCACGCTGACCAAGAGCACCGTCAACCCGACGCTCGCCGCCGGGGCGCCGGTGGTGGTCCGCGACCACAACACCAACACCTACGACGAGCAGAAGCCCGACGGCCAGGCTTACCACCTGGTCACCACGGCCACCGACGGCGCCCGCATCGACGGCTACGCCGCGGACGCGGAGGTGCGGGTCACCCAGAACGGCTACGGTACGCCGCTCGGCGGGACGTCCGGCTGGACGTTGAAGAAGCCGACCACGGTGACCACCGACGCGCTGGGCGCCAAGCTCACCACCACGACCCGCTACGACGCGCAGGGCCGCACCGAGGAGGTCCGGGTCCCGGGCTCCGACACGGCGGACGCCTCCACCGTCAAGTCGGTCTACTACACGGCGGGCGCCAACGCCGCCAACGCGGCCTGCGCCAACCGCCCGGAGTGGGCCGGCCAGCCGTGCGTCACCGCACCGGGTGCCGCGATCACCGGCGGCGACGCGGCGCGGATGCCGACCACCCTGCCGGTCAAGCAGGTCACCCGCTACTCGCGCACCGGCCGTCCCGAGGAGGTCGTGGAGACCAACGCGGGCAAGACCCGCAAGACCAGCACCACCTACGACGCCGTCGACCGCACCGTCTCCACCGAGGTCACCGGCGACGAGGGCCAGGCCGTGCCGAAGGCCGTCACCGCCTACGACCCGGCGACGGGCGAGGCCGTGTCGACCACGGCGGGCGGCAAGTCGATCACCACCGTCAAGGACGTCCTCGGCCGCACGATCTCCTACACCGACGCGGACGGCGCGACCACCACGACCGAGTACGACAAGTTCGGCAAGCCGGTCAAGGTCACCGACCCTACCGGCGTCACCACCTACACCTACGACCGCGCCAAGGAGCCGCGCGGTCTGCTCACCTCGGTGAACGACAGCAAGGCCGGTGAGTTCACGGCCAAGTACAGCCCGGACGGCCAGCTCGTCGAGCAGACCTACCCCGGCGGCATCGTCCGCAAGGACACCCTGAACGCCTCCGGCAAGGCCGTCGCCCGCACCTACGCCCGCACCTCCGACGGCAAGGTCGTCTGGGCGCAGAACGAGGAGCTCTCCACCCAGGGGCAGGTGACCAAGGACAGCAGCACCAACGGCATCAAGTCCTACGCCTACGACCGCCTCGGCCGGCTGATCAAGGCGGAGCAGTCCACGGTCGCCGCCGGCTGCACCACCCGCACCTACACCTACGACGTCCACTACAACCGCACCGCGAAGAGCACCACCGGCCCGGCCGCCGACGGCACCTGCACCACCACCGGTGCCACCACGGTGAACTCCACCTACGACAGCGCGGACCGGATCACCACCGCGGGCTACACCTACGACGCGTTCGGCCGCACGCTCACCACGCCGAGCGGCACGGCCCTCGGCTACCGCGTCAACGACCTGGTCGCCAGCCAGGAGACCGCGACCACCAAGCAGACCTGGACCCTCGACCCCGCCGGCCGCCTCAACGGCAGCACCACCGCCACCAAGCAGGCCGACGGCACCTGGTCCACCACCGCCACCCGCCTGAACCACTACAGCGGAACCAGCGACAACCCGCAGTGGACCGTCGAAGACGCTGCCGGCGCCTGGACCCGCAACGTCCCCGGCACCGACGGCGACCTCGCCGCCACCGCCACCAACACGGGAGCGATCAAACTCCAACTCACCAACCTCTTCGGCTCGGTGGTGCTCGTCACGGACACCGCCCTCACCACCCCCGTCCTCCTCGACGCCGACGAGTACGGCACCCCGGCCACCGCCCAGGCAGCCACCCGCTACGGCTGGCTCGGCGCCAAGCAACGCTCCGCCGAAGCCCAGGACGGCATCGTCCTCATGGGCGTCCGCCTCTACAACCCCGCCACCGGCCGCTTCCTCTCCGTGGACCCCGTCCCCGGTGGCAGCGCCAACGCCTACGCGTACCCGTGCGACCCGATCGGGCAGTACGACCTCGACGGGCGGGCGTGGCGATGGAAGCCGATCATCAGGACGAAGGTGACGGTGAACCCGGTCAAGGCGGTGAAGCTGGTCGGGCGGAAGATCACGGAGGGTGCCAAGATCATGGGCAGCACCTTCGTCCGGACGGTCGCGGTGGCGCAGACGGCAGCTGTTGACGCCACGATGATCAACGTGGCGCCCGTCCTCGGGTACCAGTGCAGCGGCGGCTTGGCTTTCCGCGTCTGCCGGGGTGGAGTCGGACTGCACAGCCGAGGTGGTACGACGATCGGATCGAGCTACTTCACCAGCAACAACCCCGACATGGTTTCGCAGCAGCGGCTTGCCCACGAGCGGCAGCACGCCCAGCAATGGCGCACCTTCGGCCAGCTGTTCCCCTTCCTGTACTTTGGCTCAGGGGTGAACCCGTGTGGGAACATCTGGGAGCGCCAGGCCAATCTTCAGCTTGGGGGATACCGATGCCCTTGAGGCGTACCATCTCGGCCGGCCTCGGCACGATCGGCGCATTGGCATTGAGCGGCTGCTTCATGTCGGACCCGGAGCCGCCCTACCTCGGCTTCCGGGTATCCACGGGACAGGTCGAGATGTTCGTTCCGCTCTGCCAGGGTGAATCGATCACCGAGATAAGCGGCGCTGATGTGACCGGCAAGCGTCGGGAGCTGTTCACTGCCGCACGCCCGACGGTGCCCGAAGCGGGCGTTGGGAGGGTCGTGGTCCTGGGAGCGTCGGACTCCGGGCACTCGGCCTGGGTGCCGACAGGATTCGCCGAGCGGAAGGTCCATGAGGAGGTGCCGGCCCTTCCGAAGCTCCTGGAAGTCAGCTACCGATCCGCTCTCGCCGATTCGGCGGGAGTGGTCGACACGGAGAAGGCCGCAGACGTCCAGACGCCCGGTCAGTACTGGACCCGCAAGGGAGCCCGTACGGCCGAGCAGATCAGCCGCCAGCTCAAGTGCAACGCCACGCGGTAGTACTGAGCAGCGAACCGGTCGGGCTGGAGATCCGGTCCGCCCGACAGCGCCGTCGTCCGGAGGTCTCATGGTTGATCGCGAACTCTGCGGGTCGAACAGGCACCTCGTCGTCAAGGCCGAACCGTTGGACGGTCCGATCCATGCCGTTTCAGGGTGGAGTGCGCTGAAGTGCAGCCTTGCAGGCATAGGATTCATGGCCGCTTTCTCGGCCTTCCTGTTCGTGGTCGCCGGCGTGACTCCCGGAGTCTTCGTCATCACCCTTTCGCTGGCCCTGTTGGTCGTATGCTCAGCCTGCTTCTTGGTAGCGGGGCACAACTTCTCATGCGCGGTCAAGAAATCACTGGTGACGGTGTTCGACTGGTGGCAGTCCATCTGACGGCCTTGAGGCGAGCAAGCCACTGATCCGGCTGCGTGCGGAACTGAACTGAACGAGAACACTGCCCGGTAGCCGCCCACCGGTCGGCTGCCGGGCAACACCGCTTTCGGCAGAGGGGACGGCGGCATGGCGACGGCGTACAGTCCGGGAGAGGGCCGACCGGTCCCGTTCCCTTGCCAAGGGTCCTTCGTCGGGCTGGACTCGGAGCACCCACCTTCGCGGCGGCGCGAGATCCGGAGGTAGCACGGTGATCCACTCCCGCTCGGCAAGAGCACTCGCAGCGGCCCTGTGCTTCACCGTCCTGGTGGTGCTCAGCCTCTACTGGGTCGGCATGCTGCCCACCGACTCCCTCGTGGGAACCACGGCCCGGGCCGGAGTCGGAGGAATGCTCGCCACGGCGACGATGGCTCTCTTCCGCTATCTCGTGTCCCTCATCCGTACGGGACAGGACGGCGGCGGGGACCCTGAGCCTCCCAACACACCTGGCCTGCAGCCCGGCCTCGGCAGGCATCCGATCGGCCCGCCAGATCCTCCCGGCGAGCAGAACCGGCGACGTTCTGCGGCGAATCGGTTCTGGGCTTGGGACCGGGCCATGGGTGGGCAGCGGCGTCCGACGCGGATCCAGAAATGGGTGGCCCGACACCCGGTCGGCACCGGCCTCTGCACCGCTGTGTTCTTCACCCTGTTCTTCTTGTTGCTGTCACTCCAGGAGCCGAACGCCCTGGTCGCTGTGATCTTCGGGCTGCTCATGGGGCTTGTCTTCGGTCTCACGGCGATCTCGGAACGGCTCCGGCAGCGTCGCCTCAAGCGTCTGGGAATGTGGGACTGATCCTGAGGGGGCCCGGGACCGAAGGAATGATCTTGTCCCCGGCCCAGGCTGGTGACCGGCCGGCGGTCTGCGCCCGCATGGTGCAGGCCGTCGCCCTTCTGTCGGCAGTCGCGGAGGAGCTTCCGGGCCGTCGGCGCTTCTCCGGTGGGGCCGGCGGCGTGGTGTCACCGTGCTGAGGGCGGGACCGTAGCATCGGGGGATGGTTCGAGCGCGTCATGGATCGACGCCGACGGGCAGTTGATCAGTTGGGGGGCAGGAGCACGAGTTCCGGTCCCCCGGCCGCGCGTGATCGGGGAGACACCGTGGTGGACAAGGCGCTGTGCGGTGCGACCGAACACGTGGTCGTCGAGGCCGATTTGAGGAACGGGCGGACCGGCCCTGTTTCCTTGGCCAGAGTCCTCCGCGAGGCCGGACTCGCAATCGTGTGCGTCGCGGGGCTTGCGGCGGTGCTGTTTGTGTTCGTCGGCACCGCACCGGGAATCGGAGTACTCGCCTTCGCTCTGGTGGGGGTGTTGCTCACCTGGATCGTCCTCGTGATCACGGGGCACAGGCCGGGGTGTGCTGCCAAGAAAGCGTTGGTTCTCTTCTTCGGATGGATGGACTTCGCCTTCTGAGGGCTGTCGCGTTCGGCGGACGTCGCGGCCGGCTGGGCGAGCTCTCCGACACGTCTGGATCGATCGACGCAAGTCATCGGCACCGGCGACCACCTGTCCGTGGTGGGCGGCGTCGGCCACGACGGTCGCCCGGGCACGATCGACTCCCATCCCATCTGGCTGATCCGGCTCCACGACGGTTTGATGGTCGAGATGTGGACCTACCACCGGAGCGGGGGCGAACGGATCTCATGAGGTTCGAACGGCACGTCGGGGTTGGGGAATGGCGGTCGCCGGCCAGGGAGCGCAAGCGCTGTGCGAGTGCGCAGACGGCTCTGGGTGAGGCCGTGCTCCTCCGGGGGCGGGCGACACAGGGCGGCGTCGAGGCGCAGTGGAACGGGTGGGAGGAGTGGGTGATCACCCTCGCGGGAGCCGAGATCGTCGTCCTGCGGGACATCGCCGTGCCGGGCCCCGCGGCATGCCGGAGGGTCTCGAAGGCGGTCCACGGCACACTCCGGGGCGCCGAGCTGAAGGTCTCCGGTCGACGCCCGCTCAGGCCCAGCGGCCGGTACGTCGTCTTCGAGACCCCGGGCGGATCCATCAGCTTCAGGCCCCAAGGGCTCGGCGTGAGAGTGCTGGGCGGGCAGGAGAACCTCCTCGCACACCGGGTCTCGGGTCGGTGGCAGGAGATGGTGCCGTCCGGGGACGTCATCGCCGCCGTCTGCGTTTTCGAATGGGGAGGGCTGGACCACTTCATGGATTCGCCGCTCATGGCCCTGTTGTAGCGATGCGTGTCCGAGAGCATGGGATCGAAACACCCATTGGGCGAGCAGAGGGAGAAGGGGTCGGTCATGGACGATCCGGAGCACAGCGGCGAGCAGGACGAGGGTCCCGTCGGGCGACCGCGCTGGGATCCTCTCAGCGATCGACGGTTCCGGGTGGAAGCGCTCGTGATCATTGTCGCGGTCGGAGTCCTCAGCGTGTGGCTCCTCCCCGACGGCCAGAGCCTGACGTCCCTTCCGCTCCTCGGGCTCATCCTCGGATGGCGTGGCAACGTCCGGAGGAGGAGGAACCGAGAGCCCTGACCGTTCCCGCTCGCCTGCACGCGGCTGCCGAACGTCGGTTTCCGCACCGATCGCACCCACCATCGGACCAGGAGCCGGGCGAGGTCACGACCCACGGGTGCTGATCGGGACTCGGCTGCGGCCGATGCGGGGCCCGATCGGTGTCGCCCCAGGTCTTCCGGGTCATGACGTTGATGACGCACCGAGAGCTGTGAAGCCGATGTACCTCGACGGCATCGATCAGGTACCGTGCGGGCCATGTCGAGTCCTGAGTCAGACACGGTGGGGGCTTTCGGTCACGCCGTCAGCCCCCTGAACCACTGAGTTCGTAGTCCTGCCGTCTCGCCGCGTTCTGCGGCCGGACGAGTGCGCCCCTGGGTGCTGACCGCGGTGACGAGATGACCTTCTCGTGCTTCTCCTCACCTCGGAGCCATTCGATGCCCCTCCCGCTGTATCTGCTCGCCGTGGCGATCTTCGCCATGGGCACCTCGGAATTCATGCTCGCCGGCCTCCTGCCGGACATCGCCTCGGACCTCGACGTGACAGTCGGGACAGCAGGCATGCTCACCTCGGCATTCGCGATCGGAATGACCGTCGGGGCCCCGCTCATGGCCGGGCTCGCCCGCAACCGGCCCGGACGGTCCAGTCTTCTGGGGTTCGTCCTCGTGTTCCTGGCAGCCCACGTCGTGGGCGCTACCTCCTGGAGCTTCCCGGTCCTGGTCGCGACCCGGGTGACCGCAGCACTCGCGTACGCGGGGTTCCTCGCCATAGCTCTGACGACTGCCACCACGCTGGTCTCACCCGACAGGAAGGGACGCGCGCTCGCCGTACTGTTGTCGGGCACCACCGTGGCCACGATCGCCGGTGTCCCAGGGGGGTCGGTGCTCGGCTCACTGTTCGGCTGGCGGGCCGCTTTCTGGGCCATCGCCGCTCTCTGTCTGCCCGCGACCATCGGCATCGTCCGAGGGATCCCGGCGCGACGTGTGCAGAAGGCCGCTGCTGACGGGCCGGCCTTGCGATCGGAACTCGCGCAGCTCAAGAGGCCACGGTTGCTCCTGATCATGCTGCTCGGCGCCATGGTGAACGCGGCAACCTTCGCCGGCTTCACCTTCCTCGCCCCCGTCGTGACCGACACCGCCGGGCTGGGCGAGCTATGGATCTCCGTCGTCCTGGTGCTCTTCGGTGCCGGGTCCTTCGCCGGGGTCACCGTCGCCGGCCGATGGTCCGACCAGCGCCCCGGTCCCGTCGTTGCGGTCGGCGGTCCGCTGCTGCTCATCGGCTGGCCGGCCCTGGCCGTGCTGGCCGACAGGCCGGTTGCTCTGCTCGCCCTCGTGTTCGTCCTGGGCGCGCTGTCGTTCGCGCTGGGCAGCACGCTGATCACCCGGGTGCTCTACGAGGCGGCAGCAGCGCCCACCATGGCCGGCTCCTACGCGACCGCCGCGCTCAACGCGGGCGCTGTTGTTGGACCCCTCATCGCCGCGAGAACCCTCAGCACGGCGGCCGGGGACCTCGGCCCGCTCTGGGCGAGCGGACTCCTTGTCCTGGTCACGCTACTTGTCGCGTTCCCCCTGCGCGGTGTGATCGCGGCGGATCGAAGCACCGAGGTGCCCCGGTGACGCACGCGATCGCCCCGTTGAGCATCGAGGGACGACGAAGGCTCGTCGAACGCTGCCGCACCCTCGTCCCGTACGACGGGAAGGGGAACCCGGTGCGGGCCGAGCGCGCGGTGCGTGACGCGGACAGGTCGCGCCGGGCCGACCGGAACTGACGCCCCTTCGGCCCTATTGGCCGGCGTCGCAGTCCTGGCAGCGGCTCACCGCGGAGCGCTTGAGGTTTCCCGCGGTGGCGTGCAGCGGGCCGGAGTCGGAGAGTCGGCGCCAGGCGCCCGGGGCTGGGTCCAACACCCATCCGTAGACGGGGGGTTGCACGTCGGCCGGGACGATGTGGGGGCAGCCGGGCAGGTGGGCCTTCCGGCTGGCGTGGATGATGATCGCCGACGGCGGCCAGCCGTCCCACTCGGCACCGGGAGCACCCACGGCAGCGGCCCGCGCGGGCGGGGCGCAGTCCGCGCAGTTGCTCAACTCGTGGCGGCAGTAGTCCATCGGTCCTCACTCCGTACGGCTCGCGCCCGAGTCTACGCAGCCACCGGCCGGACCGGTTCGAGCCGCCCAGTGGCCGGATCCGGCACTCCTCGCGGGATCCGGGAGCGGTTGAGACCAGTAGTGGGGCTTACCCCTGCTGAGTGCGTTGTTCGGCTACCTGGTGGATACCCGTCGCGCGCCGCCCGCCCCCATATCCGATTCTTCCCTTATGAGACATTATCTTTCATTCGCGGGACGAGCGCTGGTCGCCGGGCTGACCACAGTGGCCGTGTTCCCGGCCACCGCTCTGGCGAGCCCGGACCCCGCTGCGCGGCAGGTTTCGCAGAGCTCCACCTTCACCTTCACCGGGGCGCCTGAACAGGTCACGGTCCCGGAGGGCGTGTGCGAGGTGAGTGTCGACGCGTTCGGGGCCGCCGGAGGGGACGGCCAGTACGGCGTCCCGGGTGGCCGGGGGGCGGAGGTGTCGGCCGTGTTCGACGTGACACCGGGAGAAGTCCTCACGGTGAACGTGGGCGGCGCCGGGCACCCCGGAGACTACAGCGATCCGGAGCACACCCAGGGCGGCTACAACGGGGGCGGCCGGGGCGGCGCCTACATCGCGGACGGTCAGATCGTCGGCATCGCCGCCGGCGGAGGCGGGGGCCGGACCACGGTCGGCACCGGTACGACACCTCTGGTCGTGGCAGGCGGAGGCGGCGGAGGCGGCGCGTCGTTCTTCTCCACCGCCATCGGCGGCGGGGACGCCGGCCAAGCGGGCGAGCCGGGCCAGGGGCTCCCAGGAGACGACGAAGGCAAGCCGGGCAGGCCCGGCGGCGAGGGTGGGCAGGGCGGCATCAACGCACCCCACATCGACCCCAACGGTCAGAATGGCAGCCCGGCCGTCGGACCGGTCGGAGGCGCCGGCGGGAACAGCATCCTCGACCCCCATGGTGGCGCGGGCGGCGGCGGAGGCGCGGGAGCCACCGGGGGCGGCGGCGGGGCCGCGTCCCCCACCTCCTCCAACAGCGGCGCAGGCGGCGGAGGAGGATCCAGCAGCGGCCCCGCGAACGCCGTGTTCGTCACCGGAGCCCGTCAGGGCAACGGCGAGGCCACCCTCACCTGGGTGCCCTGCGCCGTCGTGACCGGCGACGTGACGGTCCTCAAGCAGGACGCCGACACCCAGACCCCCCTCGCGGGTGCCACCTTCCAGCTCTGGGAGGAGACCAACGGCACTCCCGGACTCCAGACCACCGGCACCAATCCCGACACCAGCATCGGCGAGCCCTGCGTGACCGGCACGGACGGTACCTGCGCCCGCAACGTTCCCGTCGGCACCTACTACTGGGAAGAGACCCAAGCCCCGGCCGGCTACCTGCTCCCCGACGACCGTGTCTTCGGCCCACTCGTCCTGACCGTCGACAACGCCGCCGGCGGCGTCAGCATCACCGCCGACGACACCGCGAAGCCGCACTGCCACGGTCACCACGGCGACCACGGCGACCACGGCGACCACGGCGACCACGGCGACCACGATGACTACGATGACTACGACACACCCGAGCCCCCCGGCCACGGCGACAACGACAACTGACCGCGACCCACACCACACATCCACTCGCGGAGCGCCAGGCCACAGCAAGACACCACCGGTCCTCGCGCTCCGCGCATTCGCGCGCGGTCGCAACCCATGGCCAACGGGCGTCGGCCCTACTCACTCGTCCTGTCCCAGCCCTGTCGGGCCGCGTAGCGGAAGCTCGCGCGTCGCATCAAGTGGACGACGCAGGCCTGCGTGATGGCCTGCGACCAGGCCGTCCCGATCGCGTCGGGCAGCCGGCCAGGGGCGGGACATGGTGACACCATCCCAAGTATCAGGCGCGACATATCACATGACTTCACAGCCCCTACTGCCGCTCCCCAAAGATAGAGAACCTCGCTGGTCGCCGCTGACCGCCACGGTCACGGCGCCGGTCACCTGTTGAGTGCGCGTCGGGTAGGCCGGGGACGTCCGGCCGGGCCGGCCGTCGGAGACTGACCGGCCCTCCTCCCGTCCGGCTCGCGCCCGGGCCCACGGGCGCGAGCCGGTCCGGCGGAGCCGGACGGCGTTCGGGCACCCGCCGCACCGCGGGTCGGTCGGCGCGGCGCGCTCAAGGACGCACGCCGGGCGGGTTCACGGAACCTCCTGCGGGCTCGCCGTGGCCGCCGAGCGTTCGATGGCGGCGAGCAGCCGGTGGTACCGCAGGCCGTCCGCGAAGTCGGGGTCCGGTCGGCGCCCCTCGGCGATGGCGGCGGCGACGTCCCGGTAGAGGGCCGCGATGTGGGCGGGCGTGCCCGCCGGGACGCTCGCCGGTACGGTCCGGTAGGAGTCGGGCACCGCCAGGAGTTCGCCGTCGACCCGGATCTCCCACTCGCCCCAGTGGATGTACGCCGCCCCGTCCGCGGGGGTGGCGGTGAGGGTGCCGGTGCTGCCCGCGAGCTTGAGCAGGAACCCGTCCGCGGCACGCGCGTGGCCGCCGTGGATGGTCGCCGACGCGGTGGCGCCGCCCTCCAGCAGTCCGTGCAGCAGCACCTGGTCGGGCGTCCCGTTGGCCTCGGTGCGCTCCGCGCCGTCGACCCGGACGCGTTCGTGCAGGCGCGGGAGTCGGGCCGAGACCTCGGTGAACCGGCCCGCGACCCGCTCCAGGGTCGCCAGGAAGTGGCCCGCCATGATCGTGAGGATGGAGTTCCCGGCGGCGGCGTCGAGGCTCCAGGCCAGGTCGGCCGGGATACTGGTGCCGCCGAACGGGTCGCCCGCGGCGATGAGCGCCGCCGATTCGAGCGTGCCGATCCGGCCCGCGGCGACCAGGTCGGCGACGAACCTGACACTCGGGGAATGGTGGCCCTGGAGGACGACCGCGTGGCTCACGCCCGCGGCCTCGGCGGCGGCGGTGAGTTCGCCCGCCTCCTGTTCGCTGACGGCCAGCGGCCACTCGGACACGACGTGCTTGCCCGCCTCCAGCGCGGCGCGGATCACCGCCGCGTGCCGGGTCACCCGCACCGAGACGACGACCAGGTCGACGTCCGGGTGGGCGGCGAGCGTGGCGGCGTCGGCGAAGGCGTGCGGGACGCCGTGTGCCTTGGCCACGCGGTCCGCGCTGGCCTGGTTGGTCGTCGCGACCGCGGTCACCTCGTACTCGGGGAGTCCCGTGAGCGCGGGCAGATGCGAGCCGTCCGCCCATCCGCTCGCCCCGACCACTCCGACTCGGATCATGTTGTACCCCCTAGTTGTGTACCTATCGGTAAGAAACTAGGACGGGGTCGGGCGCGGGCGCAAGGGGTAATGTACCGATAGGTAAAAAACTTTCCGGGGAGCACGGAGGACACCATGCCCGGCGGACGCCCACGCTCGTTCGACGCCGACACCGCCCTCGACCGGGCCCTTGAGGTCTTCTGGCGGCAGGGCTACGAGGGCACCTCGCTGACCGACCTCACCACCGCCATGGGCATCAACAAGCCCAGCCTCTACGCGGCCTTCGGCAACAAGGAGGAACTCTTCGGCAAGGTCCTCGCCCGCTACCTCGAAGGCCCCGGCGGCTACACCGCCGCCGCACTGGAGGCGCCCACCGCCCGCGAGGTCGTCCGGCTGCTGGTCCACGGCGCCGTCGACCTCACCACCGGCCAGGAGACGGCGCACGGCTGCCTGTGCGTCAAGAGCGTCCAGGCCGGGGGGCCCGACGGCGCACCGGTGCGGCGCGACGCGGTCGCGGCGCGCAAGGCCGGGGAGGCGGCGCTGCGCCGCCGGCTGGAACAGGCGGACGACCTGCCGCCCGGCCACGAGCCGGCCGACCTCGCCGTACTCGTCCACACCGTCTCCGACGGCATCGCCGTCCAGGCCGCCGCCGGGCGCACCCGCGAGGAGCTGACCCGGGTCGCCGAGTCGGCCCTGCGTGCCCTGTTCGACTGAACGGGCCGCGGCGAGGCGGTGTCCCGGGCTGCGGAGGTCGCGCGGCGAAACCCGCTTGGCAGACCGCCGCGATCACTGCTAGCTTTCCGGAGGCCGTGCGAGAGAAAGAGGAGGTGGGACCCGTGAACGCAGTATCGACATGGGCGCTCCCCTCCGGGGCCACGGTCGGGCGATAGGTCGTCCGGGAGCGCCGTTCCAGAGCACTCCCGAAAGGCACGACCGTGCACTTCACTTCCGAGAACCTCCTCGACGACGGCGTCCTCGAACGCGAATTCACCCTCGGCGAGATCCCCGGCATCCTGTGGACGCCCGGATCCGCCTCCGCGTCCGCGCCGGTCCCGCTGATCCTGATCGGCCTTCCTCCGCTCGGACTGCGCACGATGTACCCCCGGGTGGCCGGGCGGGCCCGGTACTACGCGGCGGAGTACGGCTTCGCCGCGGCCACCATCGAACTCCCCGGCAGCGGCGACCGGCCCCGTTGGGACGCCGCCGAGCAGGCTCGCGCCGACCTGCGCCGGGTGATGCAGGCGGGCGAGCCGGTCACCGACGAGATCGTGGACGCGCTCGTCCTCCCGCTCGTCGACAGGGCGGTCCCGGAATGGCGGGCCGCCCTGGACGCCCTGCTGTCGCTGCCGGAGACCGGCGGCCCGGTGGGGTACGAGGGAGGCGTGATCTCCATCGGCGTCCGACTGGCGGTGGTCGAGCCGCGCATCGCGGCCGCCAACCTGTTCGCCGGGAGCTTCGTGCCCACCGCGATCGTCGAGGACGCCCGCCGGGTCACCGTCCCGTTGCAGGTCCTCCTGCAGTGGGACGACGAGGGGAACGACCGGCAGGCGGCACTGGACCTGTTCGACGCGTTCGGCTCCGAGCAGAAGACGCTGCACGCCAATACGGGTGGGCACACCGGCGTCCCGCACTTCGAACTCGACGCGGGCGCCCGCTTCTTCGCCCGGCACCTGAAGTGATGCCGGGCCGTCGGGCCGCCGGCGCCGGACGATAGACGCCGCCGGCCCTACCGCGTGGGGCCCATGCCGCTTCGGCATGGGCCCCACGCGGTGAGATGACGTCGGGCGGTGGCGAAGGCCGACCTGGATCGGGCGCGCACGGGTGCGTCGGCCCAAGGTGGGTAGAGGCTCTGAAGGCTCCCGGCGCGGGTGGGCCATGGGGAGGGAACGGGTGTGGAACTCCGGCCTGTTGAGAGCCGCAGGGCATGGCGAAATCCGGTGAAGTCGCGGCGGGCGGCCGCGGAACTGGACTCGCCGCTGGGAAGGATCACCGTCTTCAGAGGGCCGGCCGGTCCCCCGGTGTCGCTCGGGGGCGCCGTCGAGCGCTGGGAGTTCGTGCTGGACGGCACCGAGATCCTCTCGGTGGACGGCATGGGCCCGCCGGGCTACGCGGCCCGGCGCCATGTGAAGGGCGGGGTCGAGGTCTCCCTGCTCGGCGTGAAGGGACGCCTCACCCGCCGGCGCACCCTCGGGCCGCGAGGCCGGTTCGTCAGGCTGGAGGCCGGTGACACCGTGTTCGTCGCCAGGGCGCGATTCCCGCGGAACCGTGTCGTGGACTCCTCGGGTGCCGAGCTCGCGGACTTCACCGGACCCGTATGGCACTTCCTCGCGCCCGAGCGCGGTGTCGTCGCGTTCGCGGCCCTCGTTGTCGCGGCGGACCTTGAGGTGACGCTGACCTCGCCGTTGTTGGAGATCTTCTGAGCCGAGCCCCGACCGGGAAGCCGGTCGGGGCACGCGCGGTGAGCCTGCGTCGGACGGAGTCGAATGGCCGCCGGCCCGGGTCAGAGAGGGCTGAGAAGGCAGAACTCGTTGCCCTCCGGGTCGGCCAGCACCGTCCAGGAGACCGCGGACCGGTCGAAGTCGCCGGGGTCGGTGGCACCCAGGGCGCGCAGTCGGGCCGCTTCCGCCTCCGGGTCGTCACCGGGGTAGGGGCGGACGTCGAGGTGGACGCGGTTCCACCCGCTCTTGGTGTCGGGGGTGCGGACGAACTCCAGGTAGGGGCCGACGCCCGCAGCGGACCGCATGGTCGCGGTGTCGTCAGTGACCTCGTGCACCGTCCAGTCCATCGCCTGGCCCCAGAACCGGGCCATCTCCCGCGGGTCGGCGCAGTCGACCACCACCGCGGCGATCGGCCCGGTGCCCCGGTAGACCGGGCGGGGCTCCAGGACGCAGAACTCATTGCCTTCAGGGTCGGCCATGACCGTCCAGGGGACGTCGCCCTGACCCACGTCGGCGAGCCTCGCGCCGAGAGCCTTCAGACGTGCGACCAGCTCCGCCTGATGGGCGGTCGAGGTGGTGGCCAGATCGATGTGCACCCGGTTCTTCACCGTCTTGGGCTCCGGGCGGGCGACGATGTCGATGCAGACGGCCACGGGGTCGGGGTAGGCGAAACCCACGGGTTCGAGGTTGGTCACGCCGGGTCCCTCGCTGTCGACACCCCAGCCGAGGGCCTCCGCCCAGAACCGGCCGAGGGCGGCGTCGTCCTGGGCCTTCATGTTGATCTGCACGAGTCTTGTTGCCATACCGAGGATCCTAGGAGCCGTCATCGGCCCAGGCCAACGCGATTTGGATGCGCCCAGACCGCCGTGGCCCGACCGTTGGAGGCCGATTCGGCAGAGGCACTCACGCGGCGCGCACGTCCCTGTCGGCGCGCTGTCCGTAACACGCCGCCCGGGGTCGTGAACATCCCAACCCCCTGGGATGGGCATGTCATTCGTAGGCGAGGAATAATCCGGTGACGTGCCGGGCACGCACTGTCATTGGCCTGGCAGCCCGACCACCTGGAGGTTCCCTGTGGAAGCTGTCCCGCGGCACCACCTTCGCCGACGTCTGGCCGCATTGGCCACCCTGACCGTCACCCTCGCCGGAGTCAGCGGCCTCGCCGCGGGCGCGGCACATGCCGACCCGCTGCCCCGGCCGCCGTCCGACACCTGCAACCCGAACCTGGAGACGATCTGGCAGGACGTCGTCAACGTCCGGGTCACCCCCACGGTCACGCACTGGGCCGTCATCTCCATCGCGCCCGGCACCACCGGCACCTTCACGGAGACGCTCTCCGAGGTCGAGAGCGTCAGCACCACCTACAACAACTCGGTGGAGATCAACGCGTCGGCGGGCATCCTGTTCGCCAAGGTCTCGGCCAAGATCGGCTGGTCGGTGCAGAGGACCACGGCCAGCACCCACAGTTGGTCGCAGACGCTCACCGTGAACATCAACCGGCCCGGTGACTACGGGATGTTCAAGGGCACCAACAAGGTCGAAGGCGATTTCGTCCGCTACCAGTGCGCCCGGACCGGCCCGAGCACAGGTGTCTGGGTGAACACCCTGCCCGGCGGCACGAGCACCTATCTGACGTTCGACGCCGAGGTCAAGGGCTCCATCGCCTGCGACAGCTCCGTCACCCCCGGCAGCATCCAGGATCTGGCCCGGCGCATGCTGAAGTGCCCGTGAGCACCGTCACCCGCCCCGCCCGCGCCCTCGCCGCGCTGGTACTCGCCTTCGCCAGCGCCCTGCTGTTGTTCGCCGCCCCGCAGGCATCCGCGGCCGGCTCCCTGCCGGGCCCGTACGGCACGCTGTGCGACCCGGGCTTCGTCCGGTTCCAGAGCCCCTACACCGACTGGGGCAAGCCGCCGGACCCCCGGGGCACCTTCCCGCCGCCCATCAGGAAGTACGGTCAGACCTTTCTCTCCACCCACCCCTACAAGAGCTCCGACCCGGATCGGCCGTTCCGGCGCTACCAGGCCGAGCTGCTGACCGAAGACTGGGAAGGACGCACCTACTGGAACATCTGCCGGGGCGAAGGACCGTCTGTCTACCTCACCACCTGGCCCAGCTTCGAGTGTCTCACTGTCGGCGATCCAGTGAGATACCCCAACGCCGAAGTCACCGTCGGCGGGTGTGTCCAGAGCCCGAACCAGGGACTCAAGTTCCGCATCCACACCAACGAGGCGGGCTGGTCGGTGATCCAGGACGAGCGCTGGGGCTACTACCTCGACGCCGTCCAGACCACCTACCGGGACGAGGTCTACGGGACGGTGTGGATCTACACCCTCAAGCTGTCCGCCGACAACGCCCTGGCGTTCCGGATGGTCTGAGCCGCCCTGCGGGCGTGTCCACGGTGGTGCCCCGGTTCACGGTGGCGCGGCACACCCCGAGCAGCGGGCCCCGACCGGGAAGCCGGCTGCTGTTGGTCGATTGCGAATGATCGGTGGGTGACGCCGGTCTCCGAGACTCGTCCCGGAGACCGGCGTCGGTCGTGCCCACCTCACCGCCACCCCCGTCCTGACCAGGTAATCAACACCTCCCGCTCAGGGGGAAGCTCAGTTCGCAGGCCCGGACCAGCCTCAACCCTGACGGCGGGTGGACGGTCGTCCAACGCGGTCCCGTCCGCCTGTGGGACCGGGTGGAACGAGCCGTACAGCGCTGGCAGGCCGCCGACGAACCCCATCAGGACCGGTTCGGGATCACGGTCTCGGCTGCCGGCCAGCGCGTCCGGCTCGGCGCCGAGGACGGCCCCGGGTGGGACCTGCCGATCTGACGCACGCGGGCCCTTGGGTCAACATCGTGCACCGCCCTGGCGGGTGGCCGGACAGCAAGACGCCCCGTTCGGCCGAGCACCCGGCGGGGCGCTGTCGTTGGTGCTGACCTGCGGCTGTTCTGGGGTGACCCCGCAGGGACGCCAATTGGGTGGCGTGCGGCTGCCGGTGCCCGTCATGCTGGCCGCGTGGCCGATCGAGCGAACTTTGTCGTTGTCCGCGAGAGCGGCGAGTACGAGCTGTACCTCGACCGCTGGGGTGCGGTGGGCCTTGATCTCGACCTGCTGGCGGGGCCTGCCGAGACGCTCTCGGCGGTCCGGAGTCTGGGGGCGGACGGCTGGTGGCTGGACGACGTGTATTGCCAGGGAGCCGCGCTGATCGACCTCGGCCGGAAGGTGCTGCTGCTGTTCGCCTGGGAGGGGCCGAGCACCGTGATGCGGTACCGGGCCGCGACCCTGGAACTGCTGCGGGACGCGTGGCCGGGGTGGGATGTGCGGTGGATGTACGACGGCCCCGCCGAGCTGCGGACCCATCTGGGACTGGACCCGGAGCCTGTGCGTGATCGCGGGCGGGACACTTTTCGAGGAGCGGTGCTGGAACCGGGGCACGAGGAGCTGTTGGACCCCGAGCCGACGGTCATCGTGGTGACCGTCGGCTCGGAGCACTGCTACGTGGTGGCGAACGTCTCCGACCACCCGGTCCGGGAGGGCGCCGCACTGCTCGACCGGCTGCGGGGCGGCCCCGAACACGGGCTGTGCACGGTGCCCGCCGATGCCGGCCTCCACATCGATCCGCTGCGGCGCCGGGTCGGGTGGTGGGCGCTCGGGGCGACGGCCGAAGCGTACGAGATGGCGGAGCGCTGGCCCGGCTGGACCGTGGAGTTCTGGCAGGACTCCTGGCAGGAGCACGTCCGGCTGGCCCCGGACCGGTTCCGGCCTCCGCTGGTCGACCGTGAACGCGCCCTGGCGGAAGTTCGGGCAACTGCCGCACGACGCCGGTAGCGCGGCACTCCGATGAGCCGGCCCCGACCGGGAATCCGGTCGGGGCCCGTGCGGTGCGCTTGCGTCAGACGGTGCCGAACTCGCCCGCCTGCACACCGGCGACGAACGCGCGCCAGGCGGAGGCCGGGAAGACGAGGGACGGGCCCTCGGGGTCCTTGGAGTCACGGACGGGGACGAGGCCGGGGAGGCTCGCGGAGACCTCCACGCACTCACCGCCATTGGTGGAGAACGACGACTTGAACCAGGTGAGATCGGGGCTCATGAGGCTGCATCCCTTCGATCGTCAGAGGATGTCGAACTCGCCTGCCCGAACGGCCGTGAGGAAGGGGTGCCAGGCGGGGGCGGGAAAGAGAAGAGCGGGACCGTCGGGGTCCTTGGAGTCGCGGACGTGAACGGTGGTGAGGTGCGGGGTTGCGACCTCGACACACTGGCCACCGTTGCTGCTGTAGGAGCTCTTGCGCCAGTGCACAGGGGTGGAGGCGTTCGGCTTCATGTCGAACACGGTAGCGCGACGCCACAAGCACCGAGCCCCGACCGGGAATCCGGTCGGGGCGCGCTGTGAGACTGAGTCAGACCGTACCGAACTCGCCCGCCTGCACACCGGCGACGAACGCGCGCCAGGCGGAGGCCGGGAAGACGAGGGCCGGGCCCTCCGGGTCCTTCGAGTCGCGGACGGGAACGGCGCCCGGGAAGCTCGCGGAGACCTCCACGCACTGACCGCCGTTCGTGGAGTGCGACGACTTAACCCAGGATGCGCCAGACAGGTCGAGGTTCATGGGGCTAGCTCCTTTCGAGCCTTGTGGACCAGCGCCAGGGAGGCAGCCTTGGGCAGCGCCTCCACCACCAACTGATCGTACTGCCTCTCCCACGCCCTGACCGTCTCACGGACCCGTTCAAGGTAGCCACGAGCGTGCGACTCGGCGTATCCCACGACCGAACCATCCGGCAGGTCAAGCAAGGTCACCGGCAAGGCAAACGGCAGGTGCTCGCCCAGGGAGAACGGCGCCACCTGAACGGTGATGTTCGGGCGAGAGGCCAAGTCAGCAATGCGGTCGAGCTGCTTCACCATGACAGGCCGTCCGCCGATCGGTCGAGCCAGACAGGTCTCGTCCATCACCAGGTGGATCAGTGGCGGGTTCTTCCGCTCAAAGAGTCGTTGACGGGCCAACACGAACTCGACGCGCTGCTCGGCCTCGGACTGGGTGATCGCCCCGCGCTGTACAGCCGCATACGCCAGCGCCTCCGCATACTCCGGCACCTGAAACAGCCCAGTGACGATCATCATCGAGAATTCGCGGATCCGACGACACTTCGCCTCGCCGTCACCGCCGACGTGACGTGAGGCTGCTCGCCGCCGTCCTCGGCGTCGCCACCCTCTCCACCCTCGCCGCCACGGCCGCCTGCTGGCCCATCCACGACGGACCGCTCGCACCGCAGTTGCTGATATCCGGGCTGATCCTCACCACCGGCATCTGCGCCGGACTGCCCGCCTGCTTCACCCGGCTCTCGCCCAACAGGAGCACCACATGCTTCACCACCTCCCCGCCATCCTCACCACCCCGCCCCGCCGACGCCTCGGCCACCAGGCCCTCATCCTCAACCGCGACGGCGCCGTCCTCCTGATCGGCACCACCTACAAGTCCGGCCTCATCCTCCCCGGCGGCAGCGCCGAAGCCAACGAACTCCCCCACCTCGCCGCCCGCCGCCACACCGAAACCGAAACCGGACTCGTCCTCCCCCTGCGCCGAATCCTCGCCACCGACTACGTCGACGCCCAACTCCTCCCCGAAGGCATCAACTTCGTCTACTGGGGCGGCCACCTCACCCCCGCCCAGGAAACGATCGTCGCCCGCCACCGACCCCCCGCCACCATCACCGCCGTCCACTGGCTCCACCCCCACCAACTCCCCGACGCCATGGCCCCCGACCAGCACCGCCGCACCACCCAAGCCCTCACCGCCCTCACCAACGGCACCCACCTCCCCTTCCTCCTCCGCGGCACCCCCGCCGAATAGCTCCGTCCCGAAGCACGCCCGGGGCCCGGAACCGTGTGGTTCCGGGCCCCGGGAACGCTGTGAACACCGTGAAGGCTGCCGAGCGGCCGAGCACCTGCGTGAGCCGATGATCAGCGAGTGGCAGCACTCCGCGGACCTGGGCGGCACGGCCGCCCGTGGTGGTTCAGCGGGTCTCGCGGGCCGCGCGGAGGATGAGGTCGGCGACCGCGGCCGGGTGGGAGACGGCGACCGCGTGAGAAGCGTTGGCGATGGTGACGGTGCGGGCGTGGGCGCGCTCGGCCATCCACTGTTCCGCCTTCGGCGGGATGTTGTAGTCCTGGCCGGCGGTCAGCGCGTAGGAGGGGATGTCCTTCCAGGCCGCCTTCGAAGCCTTCTCCTCCAGGGCGAGGGTGGAGACCGGCCGCTGGGTGGCTGCCATGATCGCGGCCGTGGGAGCGGGGACGTCGGCGGCGAACTGGTGGTGGAACAGGTCCTGCTTGATGGTCAGTTCGGTACCGGTGCCGCCGCCGGGCAGGGGGTAGGAGCTGCTGTTGAGGGTCTCGCCCAGGGTGCTGCCGGGGAACTTGGCGGCCAGCTCACCCGCGCTCTCGCCGACGTTCGGGATGAACGCGGCGATGTAGACCAGCGCCTTCACGTCGGGGTCACCGGCGGCGGCCTGGGTGATCACCGAGCCGCCGTAGGAGTGGCCGACCAGGACCACGGGTCCGTGCACGCCGTCCAGGACGCTGCGCAGGTAGGCGGCGTCGCTGCTCACACCGCGCAGCGGGTTGGCCGCGGCGACGACCGGGTAGCCGTCGCGCTGCAGTCGCTTGATGACGCCGGACCAGCTGGAAGCGTCGGCGAAGGCGCCGTGGACGAGCACGACGGTCGGCTTGGTGCGGCTCGCCCCGGCGTTCTGCGAGGCGGAGGCGCTGCTGCTCGCCGCCGTGGCTGCCAGCAGAGAGCCGGCCGCGGCAGCGGCGAGGGCCACGGTGGTGGCGGACCGAAGCTTTGAACGGGTGTGTGAGGAACGGGACATGACGTTCTCCTTGAAGGCGGTCGCCGGTGACACGGTCCGGCAGGAAGGCGCGGATGTGCCGCGTTTCGAACCGTGCTGATCAGCGACGGCGGTTGAACGGCCACACCGATGACGGCGGGCCGCCGGTCGAGCTGGGCCGGTCGGCCGGGAGGTGCAACGCGGTGCGCGGCGTCCGGCCATGGGAAGTACGGGGCGTCCGAGGGCGGCCCGGGGGGAAGCCGCACTACCCTGACGTGGCGTCAGGAACCGGTGCGCAGACCGGTGTAGAGGAAACGGTTGGCCTGGTCGACGGCCGCCTCTGCGGCGTTGGTGCCGGCGAGGGCGTCGAGCATGGCGAAGTCGTGGATGATGCCGGGGTAGCGGACGGTGGTGGTGTCGGTGCCGGCGGCGCGGAGCTTCGCGGCGTAGGCCTCGCCCTCGTCCCGCAGGACGTCGGCCTCGTCGGTGATGACCAGGGCCTTGGGCAGGTCCTTCAGCTGGTCGAGGCTCGCGCGCAGCGGGGAGGCGAGGATCTGCCCGCGATCCTTGGCGTTCGGGGCGTAGGCGTCCCAGAACCACTTCATGGCCTTGCGGGTCAGCCAGGGGCCGTCGGCGAACTCCCGGTAGGAGGGGGTTTCGAAGTTGGCGTCGGTGACGGGGTAGAAGAGCACCTGCTCACGAAGGGCGGGGCCGCCGCGCTGCTTGGCCATGAGCGTGACGGCGGCCGTCATGTTGCCGCCGACGCTGTCGCCGACGACAGCGATCCGGGAGCCGTCGACGTTGATCTCGTCACCGTGCTCGGCGACCCACTTGGTGGCCGCGTACGCCTGCTCGATGGCGATGGGATAGCGGGCCTCGGGCGAGGGCGTGTAGTCGACGAAGACGACCGCGGCCTGGGCGCCGTTGGCGATCTGGCGCACCAGCCGGTCGTGGGTGTTCTCGTTGCCGAGGACCCAGCCGCCGCCGTGGAAGTACATGACGGCCGGGAGCTTGTCGCTCGCACCGGCGGGGCGGACGATCCGGACGGTCACCTCACCGGTGGGCCCGACCTTGAGCGTCCGGTGAGACACGTCGGCCGGCAGCTTGTCGACAGGCCCGCTCTGCGCGCTGTCGAGCGCCTTGCGGGCGTCGGCGTAGGACAGCGTGTAGATCGGCGGATTCTTCGCGGCCGCGGTGGCGAACGCCTGGGCGTCCTTCTCCAGCACCGGGGCGGTCGACCTGGCCGACGGAGGGGCGGGTGAGGCCGAGGCGTTGGCGGCGATCGTGGCCCCGGCGACGAGGGCGGCGGCCGCGGCAACGGCGATCTTGCGGTTGAGACGGAAGGGGACGGTGCGCATGGGGAACTCCTGGCCCGGTGGCCACCGGTGGGCGCCACCGGATTTCGAGGTGACGTCAGACCGGAGGGAACTCGCGGCCATTGCTTGTGGGTTGGGCGTGGGCCCCAGATTAGGAACCCTCGTCCGCCCCGCTTGTACACGCGGTGCACTCGTTCCGGCCGGTCCGCGTACTCGTCGCCGGCACCCGTCGGGGCGCTCGTCCGCCCGCCGCCGCCACCTACAATGCGGCCATGACTGGCTTACTACGTCTACGGATCGCGCGCGGAGCCTCCTCGCCCGGTGACCTGCCTCGACGGCTGGGAACGATGACAGCCGTGGCACTCGCGGTGCTGGCGTCGGATCTCGTCACCAAGCAGATAGCGGTGACGAACTTCTCGGGGCTCGATCCGACCGAGACACTCGGCGGGCTTCTGAAATTCACGCTGGCCTTCAATTCGGGCGGAGCATTCTCCATCGGTGAGGGGGAGACCTGGTTCTTCACCGCGGTGAAGATGACGGTCATCGTCCTCATGCTGGTGATATCGCCCCGGATCCGCACGCCCGTCTGGGCGGTCTCCTTCGGGCTGGTGATCGCCGGGGCGGCCGGAAATCTCGCCGACCGGCTGTTCCGGGCCCCCTCCCCGGGGCAGGGGCTCGTCGTGGACTGGATCCAACTGCCGCACTGGCCGGTCTTCAACCTCGCCGACTGCGGCGTGGTCTGCGGGAGCGCCCTGGTGATGTGGACCTTGATGCGCGGCATCCGCCTGGACGGCACGCGCGAGTCCGAGGCGCCGGCCGAGTCGGGCGGGACGGAGCCCACAACGCCCGGGGCCCGGAACCGCGTGGTTCCGGGCCCCGGGAACGACTGAGGACCAGTCGTTCCGGTTTCGCACAGCAGGATCAGCCGCGCGAGCGGCTGATCGGCGACTCTCAACCGGCGGTGTCGGTCGCGGGATCCGGCACCGCCGTGGCCCAGGTCCCCATGGTTTCGAGGACGTCGCGAAGCCCCTCGCCGAGCGGGGTGAGCTCGTACTCGACGCGCGGCGGGATCTCCGCATAGGTCGTGCGGGTGACGATGCCGTGTCGCTCGAACTGGCGCAGCCGGCTGGTCAGGGTGTGCGGGCTGATCCCGGGCAGGGCCTCGCGCAGCTGGTTGAAGCGATGGGGGCCGTGCAACAGTTCCCGCACGATCAGGGTGGCCCACGGGCCGTTGAGCAGGGTGAGGAACCGGGCGACACCGCACTCCGGCAGACGGGAATCGGTCACGTTGTTGACCGTACCCCGTTAGTGCAGTTGATGTAACTGATGCATCGCATGCACTAATTGCGCCATGACCTACGTGATTCACGGCGCCACCGGCGCCCAGGGTGCCCCCGTCGTCGCCGCTCTCGCCGCCGCGGGCAAGTCCGTGATCGCCCCGACCCGCAAGGCCGACGCCATCGTGGACGGCGCGCGCGTGGTGGCCGCCGGATACGACTCCGTCGCGGAGCTGACCCACCTCTACCGCGGCGCCGAAGGCGTGTTCGTCCACCTGCCGATGGGCTCCGAGGAGGACCGCCGGACCTATGCGCGCAACGTCCTCGCCGCCCTTCGCGAGGCCCGCCCGGCCCGCGTGGTGTTCTCCACCAGCGGCGCCCCGATCGACCCGGGCACCGGCGGCGCGGCCTCGGAGCTGGTCCGCGGCCTGGCGGACAGCGGGCTGTCGCACGCGGTGATCGAGCCCACGCTGTACCTGGAGAACCTGCTCCTGCCGTTCGTCATCGGCACGGTGCGCGAGCGGGGCGCGCTGCCCTACCCGATCCGCGCCGACTTCCCCGTCTCGTGGGCGTCGCACCTGGACATCGCCGACGCCGTCGTCGCGCTGTTCGACCGCCCGGACGTCACCGGCGTCGTCTCCATAGGCCAGTACCCGGCGGTCACCGGACCGGACCTCGCCGCGGCGTTCGGCACCCACTTCGACAAGGACGTGGTCTTCGAGCCGATCACCCCCGAGCAGTTCCGCGCCTCGGTCGCCCCCTTCATCGGCGAAGGCCCCGCCGCCGGCGTCGCCACCGTCTACGAAGCGCTGAGCGCGCTCCCCGAGCTCTCGATCACGCCCGAGAACTCCGCTCAGAAGCTGCTCGGCGTCACCGCCCGCACCCCCGGCCGGTGGCTGACGGACATCGGCCTCTGACCGGCTGACCACGGCACACTCGGACGGCCGGGCACCTCGCCGGAGGGCCCGGCCGTCCCGCTCCCGTGCGGGACCGCCGGCGCAGCCGCGCCGGGCCGGTGCAGAGGGGGGAACGGGCCGGTGGGCGCGGCGGCTTCGCCGGCCCGGTCGGCGCCTGGGCGGTCGGGGGGCCGCGCGGCGTGCTCGGTAGGCCGCGGAGGTGCCGAGCGTCACATTGGGGGGCGTTGGGGGGCTCCGGGGGCGGGTACGGCCCGGGGTTGCAGGGCGGGGGCGCTTTCGGCACGGGCCGAGGGCCCGTCCGTTTCGGGACGTTCGCCCTGATTTCCGCTGACCTTCGCCCCCGGGGGACACCCTTCCGGTCCGGGCAACTGTGGACGGTCGCCCGGTGGACACCGGGCGAGTGGCCCGCCCTTCCGGGTGGGCCTCCCACGATCGTCTACGCGGCGCACGGGTGCGACAGCACGCGGTGCGGCCCGGAGGACCCGAACGAATGTCCCGCACTATCGACAACGCCCCGTATACTGCCTTCCACCGCAGGCTCGCCCTCGCCTGCTCCGGTGGACCGCTGCTCGACGGGTACATCCTGAGCATCGTGGGCGTCGCCCTCATCGGCATGCGCCCCGAACTGGGCCTTTCCACCGCCGACGTCAGCCTGATCGGCGCCGCCGCGCTGGTCGGCATGTTCGTCGGCGGCGCGCTCTTCGGCGTGCTGACCGACAAGATCGGGCGGGAGGTGATGTACACCGCCGACCTGCTCGTGATGATCGTCTGTTCCGTGCTGTCCTTCTGGGTCGACGCCGTCTGGGCGATCGCCCTGCTGCGTTTCGTGCTCGGCATGGCGGTGGCCGCCGACTACCCGATCGCCACCTCCCTGCTCGCCGAGTGGCTGCCCGCCAAGCACCGCGGGCGGCTGCTCGGTCAGCAGATCGTCGCCTGGTACGCCGGCGCCGTGCTCGCCTACCTGACCGGCTACCTCTTCCTGGAGATCGGCGGCCCCGGCAGCTGGCGCTGGATGCTCGGCAGCTCCGCCGTGCTGTGCGTGGTCTTCCTGGTGATCCGCCGCGGCTCGCCGGAATCGCCGCGCTGGCTGGCCGCCAACGGCCGGGTCGGCGAGGCCGTCCGCCTGGTCGAGCGGCACCTCGGCGTCAAGGTCGACGGCCGCGAGCTGATGCCCGAGCGCACCGCTCCCGGCACGCCGACCGGCCTGCGCCTGCTGATGACCCCGCCCTACCGGCGACGGACACTGTTCTGCGGACTGTTCTTCCTCTGCCAGGTCGCCCCGCTGTTCGCGATGCTCACCTTCGGCCCGCAGCTGCTGGAGGCCTTCGGCATGCCGGGCGGGACCATGGTCGAGACCCTCGGCACCGGCCTGATCAGCCTGGTCTTCCTGCTCGGCTGCTACCCCGCGCTGCGGCTGATCGACACCTGGGGCCGCCGCCCGGTGATCATCCGCTCGTTCGCGCTGATGATCGTGCCGCTGGCCGTCCTGGGCATCTGGCCGGACGCGCCGGCCGCCGTCGTGGTCGTCGCGCTCTGCGCCTACGCCTTCCTGTGCGGCGGGCCGAACGTGCTCGACTGGACTTACCCCAACGAGCTGTTCCCGACCGAGATCCGGGCGACCGCCGTCGGCGTGGCCACCTCGGTCAGCCGGATCGGCGCGGCCGTCGGCACCTTCCTGCTGCCGCTGTCGCTGTCCGGGATCGGCACCGGGCCGACCATGCTGATCGCCGCCGGAGTCACCGCGGCGGGCCTGCTGGTCTCGGTGCTCTGGGCCGAGGAGACCCGGGGCACGGCGCTGGGGGCGGCGGCCTCGCCCGGCACGGCGAAGGCCCCGACGGCGCGCGCGGCCCGGCCGGCGCCGCAGCCGGTGCGCTGACGGCCTGTCAGCCGCGTACGAGCCGGGGCCGCGTCCGATGCGTTCGGACGCGGCCCCGGCGGCGTGGACGGAACCCATGCGGATCACTGCAGGAGACCTCGCCGGCCGGACCCCGGCCGGCCAGCGTCATCGGCGCCTGGATCGGCGGGCGGGCCTGCCGTACTTGCACGGGCTGTGCGTTCCTCGCACGCGTCGTGCGTCCCCGTCCGACGCGCCTTGTCCCGCCGGAACGCGGTCCCTAGCGTCGGTCTCACGGTCGGCGGGGCGCCCGGATCCCCCCGGTAGCCCGCTCCGACCGCGCCCGACCCCCTTCCGGCGATTCGGGCGGGGTTCGCACCACTCGACACCATCGAGAGGAGTACCACGTGACCGTCATGCTCACCGAGCCGGCGCAGCGCAGCGGGGCCGTCGCGCCGCGGGATCCCCGGGCGTTCGTGAAGCCCGAGGTGTGGGACCGCGAGATCGCGCTGCTGATGCGCGACCACCCCTTCGACGAGGTGATGGCGACGCGGCTGTTCGGCGCGGCCGTCTCCTACCTGATCACGGCCATGGAGACGTGGGGCCGGCAGCTGGAGCTGTGCTGCGGGCGGATCGTCGACATCGCCGTCCACGTCTTCATCCTCGACACCGTGAACTACCGGGAGTTCTGCGCCGAGCACTTCGACGGCCGGTTCCTGGAGCACATCCCGGCGATCGACTTCAAGTACGACGGTTCGGTGGAGCGCACGGCTCAGGTCATCGCGGACCACGGGTTCGCGGTGGACTGGCCGCTGTGGGAGGCGGACTACGCCAAGTGCGGGCCGTGCCGGCCGGGGGAGAACTGCCACTGAACGGCCTGAGCATCGGAGGGCCCGGCTTGTGCGCGCAAGCGCGCGGGCCGGGCCCTTCCCGTTCGGCTGAATCCCTTCCGTGCGTCCGTGTCCCGTCGGGGGCCGGGGGGTAGGTTGTGGCCCACTTCGACACGGTCACCCCCGCCGCCCCTGGAGGGCCCTCATGTCCAGCGCCGCCCCGCCTCTGTCGCCTGCCGAGTACTGGGACAAGTACCGGCCGCACCGGGGCGAGACGCCGCAGGTCCGTCCGGCCGCCGGCCGCTTCGACTGGACCGGAATTCCGGACAACGGCCCGGGTGCCGAGGTCCTGGGTGCTCCGGCGGCGGCGCTGGATCTCGGCCCGGCCGAGGGGGAGAACGCCGCGTTCCTCGCCCGGGGCGGGGTGGAGGTCGTCGCGGTTGACTTCTCGCCTGTTCAGGTGGCCCGGGCCCGCGGCTTCTGGGCGGACCTGACGAACCTGCGGTTCGTGGTCGCGGAGGCCTGCGTGTTCCTCGACCAGGAGGTGCGCACGTTCGACGCCGTCTACTCGACGTGGGGCGCGGTCTGGTTCACCGATCCCGAGGAGCTGTTCCCCCGGGTGCGTCGGCGCCTGGCCCCCGGCGGTGTCTTCGCCTTCTCCCACCGCGAACCGGCCGTCGGCACGTACGGGGCGCAGCCGCTGGGCGGGCGGTGGCTGGAGGGCCGCGAGAAGGAGCTCACTGTGCTGCGGTGGCAGCACACGGCCGAGCAGTGGGCCGATCTGTTGAAGCGGTACGGCTTCGACGATGTCGAGGCGCGGGTGGTGGCGAACCCGAAGGTCGGTGCGCTCGGCACGCTGCTGGTCCGCGGCCGGGGCTGAACCGGCCCCTGGGGGCGCGGGGTACTTGGCGCGTGCGCCCTGTCACACGCCTCATACGCAGCGCTACCGTGGTGGCTCCGCCGGGCTCGGGGAGGGGTCGTGTCGCGGACCACGGAGGTCGACGTCCCGGCGGTCCTGCGCGCCGCTCGGGCGGTGAAGCAGGCGACGCTGGCCGAGGTGGGCGCCCACGCCGGGTACTCGCCTTCCGCGATGTCCCGCATCCTCAACGGCCGGATGACGGTCGGCGACGTCGCGCTGCGGCGCATCGCCGAGTTCCTGGAGATCCCGCCGCAGCAGCTTGGTCTGGGCGTCGACACCGCTCCAACTTCGCCTTCGCGGCCGGTGGTTGCCGCTAGGGTGACGGCAAGTCGAGAGTGGGAGGACGAAGTGCGACGCAGAAGCTTCCTGGCGCTGGGCGCCGCTGGCATCAGCACCGTCGCCGCAGGCACCGGGCCGGCCGAAGCCGCACCCGTCCCCACGGCACCGGGCGGCGATCCGCTGGAACAGGCGCTCTTCAGCCCCACCCAGCGCGTGCGCCTGCCCGACCTCGCGTCGGCCCTGGCCCGGGCCCGGGCCGACTTCCGCGCCGCCCGCTACGACCGACTGCGCACCACCATGCCCGCTCTTCTGGCCGGTGCCGAAGCGGAACGGGACGCGACGAGCGGGCTGCGCCGGGAGCGGGCGAACGCCGCCCTGGCCCGCGCCCACGTCATCGCCACCGAGGTGGCCGTCAAGGGCGACGCGGAGTACGCCTGGGTCACCGCCGACCGCGCGCTCACCGCCGCCCGCGCCTGCGGCTCCCCCGTCGCGGTCGGGGAGGCAGCCCGGGTGCTGGCGATCACCATGCGCCGCTCCGGCCGGATCGCCTCCGCCGTCCACCTGCTCACCGCCACCGCCGCCGACCTCGGCGACCGATCCGCCGACGCCCTGGCGGTGCGCACCTCCCTGCTGCTGACGGCCGCCTACACCGCCGCCACCGGCGGCACCGCGAGCGCGGCCTACTCCCTCATCGAGGAGGCACAGGAGACTGCGGGCCGCGTCCCGCCCGGCCTGGCCGGGGAACTGTTCACCGTCGAGGCGACGGCGGAGCAGTGCGCGCTCTACCGCATCGGCATCGCCACAGCCCTGGGCGATCCCGACGCCGGTGTCCGGCACGCCTTCGGCCTCGACCCGGCGCGGCTGCCGACCACGGAGCGCCGGGCCCGCTACTACACCGACACCGCCCGCATGTGGGACGCCCTCGGTGAGGGCCGGCGGACCTACGAGTCGCTCCTGGCGATGGAACGGGTCGCGCCCGAGGAAGTACGCCGTCCGTCCGTACGGGCGATCACCGCCCGTCTCGTTCACTCCCCGACCCGCCTGTCCGGCCTGCGTCCCTTCGCCGCCCGCACCGGAGCGTTCGCCGGCTGAATCCTGGCGCCCGCCCCGGACGGGCGGGGTCAGGCCGCCTCGGGGGCTTTTGCATGCTCATGCAAAAGCCTGGTCGACGCGCTTCCGGCAGTCGATCGTTGAGCCACGGCTTCGATCACGGCCCGGCCGCACCGGCGGCGGGGCGAGCACTCGAGGTGCCATCGGTGCAGGCTCACAAGGGGAGAACGATCATGGAGACTCGCAGGAAGCTCGCCGCGGCGGCCCTGACCGCCGGCGTCCTGGCCGGAGGGCTCGCGACGGCGGTGCCGGCCAGTGCCATCGACCAGGTGTCGTGTCCCACCAGGGGGATCACGATCTACTACAGCAACGGCAACAAGTCCTACTGCTACGCCGGCACCCCGGGCTACGGGTACGCCAACATCCAGGGCGTCACCAAGGTCACGTCCGGCGTGAACAACGGGCAGGTCAGGATCGAGAACGCCAACGGGTCCACCACCTACCTGGGCTTCGGGGCCGGCGCCAACATCCCGCTGGGCAACGTCTGGGTGACCGGGGTCTGGATCATCTGACCCGACCCGCGCCAAGAACAGGGGGCGGGCGCCGCACGTCGCGGCGTCCGCCCCCTCCGGCTGTCCCGGCCCGTCCTCCTGCTACTGGCCGACGCGGCCGTCGACGCACTCGCGCAGCAGGTCGGCGTGGCCGCAGTGGCGGGCGTACTCGTCGACGATGTGCACCATCAACTCGCGGACGGCGATCCGCTCCCGGCCCAGGCGCGCGCCGAGGTCGGCGGAGTGCCGGGCCAGGGTGGCGTCCAGGGCGGTCTGCTCGCGCTCCAGGTCCGCGAACGCGGCGTCCACCACGGCCTGCTCGGCGACGGCGCCGTCGAAGTCGGCGTCGCGCGGGCCGTACAGCTTGGGCAGCGGCTCGCCGTCGGTGATCCAGTTGTGCCAGTCGCGCTCCACCTCGGCGAGGTGGCGGACCAGGCCGAGCAGCGACATCGTCGACGGCGGCACCGAGCGGCGCGCCAGCTGTTCGGCGTCCAGGCCCTGGCACTTGAGGCGCAGGGTGAGGCGGTAGTTCTTGATGCAGTCGAGCAGGACGGCCAGTTCGCCGTCCGGGCCGGGGCCTTCCAGGGAACGCGGGTCGTCGTCCGGGTCCATCCACATGTCGGGGTAGACGGTTGCCTCGGTCCATCGCGCGGGTTGGTCGTTCATGCCGGACATGGTCGTCCGTGGCGGGCGGGGCCGCCACCGGGTTTCCCGGCGGCAGGGGCGGGGCAGCGGGCGGCAGCAGCAGGCCGGGGCTCAGAAAGGGGCGGTCCCGGTGTCGTCGAAGGACCAGACGAGCACCTCCCGCGCCCCCGACTGCGCGATGCCCCCCGCGCAGCGGTACACCGAGCGGGTGGCCGGGTTGTCGGCGTCCGCGACCACCCACATGCCGTGGCAGCCCAGGTCGCGCGCCAGGTCCGCGAGGGCCGTGGTCAGCGCCGGGCCGATGCCGCGCCCGATGAACCGCGCGTCCACGCCCAGCTCGTGCAGGAACATCTCGGTGCCCCGGTCCGGGCGGGTGGTCTCCACCCCGGTGACCAGCGCGGCCGGCGCGTCGTCGACGTAGGCCACGAGCAGGTGGTGGCGGTCGTCCGCGAGGAACCGCGCGGTGGCCTCGGGGAGCGGTGGCGAGTCGAAGAGGTGCCCGGCGGCCTGGACGTCCTCGGCGCGGGTGACGCGGCGGATTTCCATGAGGAAATGCTGACAGAATCCTTGCGCGGGATACAGCGTTCCTTCACATTGCCTGGTCAAGTCCGGCCGCGTTCGTTCCCGTCCGTTCCGGCTCGGCGAAATGCGGGTGCGCCCGTCCGGTTGGAAGCGGTACCGTCCGCGCGTGAACGAAGGAGAGGGCCACGACGAGGAGCGGCTGACCGGCGGGAACGCCACCGCGGCCGTCGTCCGGGTCGGGAACACCGTGCGCCGCCCCGTCGGCCCGTGGACGCCCGCCGTGCACGCGCTGCTGACGCACCTGCACGAGGCCGGCTTCCGGGCCGCGCCGCGACCGCTGGGCATCGACGAACAGGGCCGGGAGGTCCTGGAGTTCATGCCGGGCCGGGTGGTCTGGCCGGACCGCTTCGCCCTGCTGGACCCGGTGGCACGGCTGACCCGGGTGGCCCGGCTGATCAGGGAGTTCCACGACGCCGTAGCCGGCTTCGCACCGCCGGCCGACGCCCGGTGGCAGGTGCTGATGCGGGACGACTCCGCCGCGGCCGGCGAGATCATCGCCCATCAGGACCTCGCGCCGTGGAACCTGGTGGTCGACGAGGGGCCCGACCGGTGGGCGTTCATCGACTGGGACACGGCCGCGCCCGGTTCCCGGCTCTGGGACCTCGCCTACGCCGCGCACGGGTTCCTGCCGCTGGCCGCGGACCCCGCCTTCCGGCGCGCCGACGCCGCCGGCCGGCTGCGCGCCTTCGTCGACGCCTACGGGCTCGACGAGGGCGAACGGCGGCTGCTGGTCCCGCTGCTGGGGCGGCGCACCCGGGCCATGCACGACTTCCTGCGCGCGCAGGCGGGCCTCGGCGTCCAGCCGTGGACCCGGCTGTGGCAGGAGGGACACGGAGACACCTGGCTGGCGAACACCGGGTACATCGAGCAGCGCGAGGAGCGGTGGCAACGCGCGCTGCTCGACGGGTGAGGAGTGGGACCGGTCACTCCCCCGGCAGGCCGTCCAGGCCCGGCAGGCCGGGGGTGAACCCGTCGAGGGCGTTCCGGCACGGGCAGTCGCGCACGGCCGGCAGGGCCTCCAGCGCCTTGAACAGCACACCGCGCAGCCGGTCGACGTTGCGGCCGAACACCTCCAGCACCTCCGCGTGGGTGACGCCCGCGCCGGTCTCCACGCCCGCGTCCAGATCGGTGACCAGGTTCAACGAGGTGTAGCAGATGGCGAGTTCACGGGCCAGCACGGCCTCCGGGTGACCGGTCATGCCGACCGTCGACCAGCCGTTCGCCGTGAACCAGCGCGACTCGGCCCGGGTGGAGAAGCGCGGGCCCTCGATCACCACCAGCGTGCCGCCGTCCACCGGCTCCCAGTCGGCCCCGCGTGCCGCGTCCAGCACCGCGGCGCGCCCCGCCGGGCAGTACGGGTCCGCCATCGGCGCGTGCACCACGCCCGGCACCGAGCCGTCCGGCAGCGGCACACCGTCGTAGAAGGTCTGCGCCCGGGCGGCGGTGCGGTCCACGAACTGGTCCGGCACCAGCAGCGTCCCCGGCCCGTACTCCGGCCGCAGCCCGCCCACCGCGCACGGCCCCAGCACCTGCCGCACCCCGAGCGCGCGCAGCGCCCAGAGGTTGGCCCGGTAGTCGATCCGGTGCGGCGGGATGGTGTGCGCCCGCCCGTGCCTCGGCAGGAACGCCACCCGCCGGCCGCCCACCTCGCCGAGGAACAGCGAGTCGCTCGGCGGCCCGTACGGCGTCTCGACGGCCACCTCGGTCACGTCGTCGAGCAGCGCGTAAAGCCCCGACCCGCCGATCACCCCGAGTTCCGCCCGGTGGTCCGCCATGCCGCCCGCCTCTCGTCGAAGAAGATCCGGTGCGGGACCCGTCGCAGCAAACGGCTGTGGCGCACCACCGCACTGCCCTACCGTAACGATCCATGGAGCGCGCCGAGGAGGGCCCCGTGGCCGAGCCGGAAGGCACCGGCCCCGCCGGTGGGGACGGGGGACGGCCGACGGGGTCGTCGCGGGTGTTGCGGTACCTGGAGAGCAGCACGAACCTGGCCGGGTCGCTCGGCGGAATGGTGGGTCTCGGTCTCCACTTCGCCGGCGTGGTGTCCGGCGCCCTCTTTCCACTGGTGGTCCTCGCCGGCTACGCGTGGCTGGCGCTCACGTGGAGGTCCTTCCTGAGCCTTCGGGACCGCACGTCCGACGCCTTGGAGAACGAGGTGAACGCCGCCCTGGGCCTGCCGCCGGTCGGCGATGCCGGTCGAGCGCCGCGCGACGCGGGCCCCGTCGCCGAGTACCGCCGTACCGGTCTCGGTCCGGCCAGCGGTCCGGTGGTGGATTCCACGGTCCTTCCCGACAACGTCGTGATCACGAGGGATCCCGAACCACGGCAGAACCCCTCGACGCAGCCGGTCGGCCCCACCAAGGACGCCGAACGGTCCGAACCTCCCGTCAGTCCCCCGGTCCGGCGGGATCCGATCGCCGAGCTGGAGCAGCTGCGGAGCGACAACTCGGCCGTCCTCATCACCAAGTACTACACGCAGGGCTACCTGCAGTCCCAACGGGCCTTCGCGCTGAGCATGAGCAGCGCGGTCGTCGGGTTCGGACTGATGGCCGTCGGTGTCGTGCTCTTCTACCGGGACCCCGACCACCTCGCGCCCGGTACGGTCAGCGCCGTCGCCGGCGTGGTGAGCAACACCGTCAGCGTCCTGTTCTTCCGCCAGGCCGACCGGGCCCGCGACATGATGATCAGCATGATCGACAAGCTGCGGCTGGACCGGGAGCAGGACGCCCGGATGCGGTCCGGCCTGGCCAGCGTCGAGCTGATCGAGTCCGCGGACCTCAAGGACACGCTGCGCTCCTGGGTCGCCCTGGGTCTGCTCGCTCCCCCGTCGTCCGCCGGGCAGGTGCCGGGCCTGCCCGTCCCCGGTGCGAGCGGGATTCCGCCGCTCCCCCTCCCGGGCACCCCCGGGACGCCGACGACCGTCCCGCCGCCGCGGCGGCGCACCGGCGCCCGGCGGGAGCGCCCCGCCGACCCCACGCCGTCGTAGTCGTACCCCGGTTGTAGCTTGGCGGGATGACGATGCAGGGCGTGGGACCGCTGGTGCATGTGTGTGACGGGCCGGGTGGGCTCGTGGTGTGGGGGTTGACGGAGCCCGAACGGTGGGGGGTGGGCGTGCAGGTGATGGTGGAGGCGGGTGAGGACGTCGGGGCGGTGGATCTCGACGGGCTCGGGGAGGTGCTGGAGCACCTGGACGAGGTGGTGGCGGAGGCGCGGCGGTTCGTCTGCGCCGAGTGGGCGGTGACCGAGGAGGAGGCGGCGCTGGACGGACCGGAGGTGGACGTCTACACCGACGGGTGGATGCTGCGGTTCGCGGAGGGGGCGCTGCCGGCCTGCGAGCCCTTCGGGGTGGGCGTGTGGTTCGAGGGGTTGCGGCCGGTGCGGGTGGAGGATCTGAGCGAGGCGGAGGAGATCGCGGACTGACGCGCCGTCACTGCTCCTCGTCCCACTGCTGGAGGGCCGCCAGCGCGGTGGTGCGGTCGGCCGGGCCGAGGAGGTAGTCGGCGACGGGGGTCAGCAGCAGGGTGGCGTGGTCGGGGGCGGGGAGGAGGCGGGCCTCGTCCCAGGTGTGGCGGATGACGGTGCGGCGCAGCAGGGTGCCGTGGCGGGCGGTCAGCCGGGGGGTGGCGGCGGCGTCGCTGCGGCGGCGGTGCTCGGGGGCGAGTTCGGGGGTGAGGGCGGCGCGGACGGCGGCGAGGGTGCCGAGCGGGAGGCGCGGGGCGGCGAGGTCGAGCAGCGCGGCGGCCTCGGGGGCCAGCCGGTAGGCGGCCAGGACGGCGGCGGTCTCGGCGGGTTCGAAGGGCTGGTGGGTGAGACAGGAGAGGTCGAGGAGGGTCAGCGGGTCGGGTCCGGCCCCGGCGGGCGCGTGCAGCCGGGCCTCGGCGAGGGCGATCAGGCACTCGACGTGGTCGTCCGCGACGAGGTAGGGGCGGACCGGCACGGTGGCCTGGTCGCCGGGGAGGGCGGCCGTGGTGAGGTGGACGCGGTACCAGGGGTCGAGCAGCGGGTCCTCGGCGGGCCAGCGGACGGTGACGGCGGTGTGGTGCGGGCGGTCGCCGAGCAGGGTGACGTCGATGGTCTCCACGGGGTGGTCGGTGACCAGCCGCACGACGGCCTGCCAGAGGGCGGCCTCGCCCGGGGCGACCAGGTCCAGGGAGGCCTGGGGCCGGAGCAGGTCGGCCGGGTAGTAGCCGGCCAGCGGGATGCCGTGGATCGCGCGCACGCCGGTGGAGCGGGCGAGGTCGTGGGCGAGGCGGGCGTAGTGGTCGGCGCGGGTGCGGGCGCGGCGCAGCTCGGCGCGGGCGGGCTCGCCCATCCGGACGGCGTCGCGGGCCAGTGCGGAGAGCACCAGGTGGGGCAGGTGGCGGCTGCCGCGGGCGCGGTGGAGCAGTTCGGCCGGCCCGTCGGCCGGGTCGACGTCGAGCAAGTTGTACAGCAAAGCGGTGTTCACGGACGTCCGCCTCCGAAGGTATCGTCATGGCGCCCGACGCCGCCGACGGCCGAGGGCGGGGGCGATCACGACCGGTTACCAGGGGTACCCGGTCGCGGAGGTGAAGGAGGGGCGGACCGGACCGTCTCCGGCGGGCCCCGGCACGGTGATTCTGGCCGGTCGGGTTCAACGTGCGGTCACCACAGGCTCAACGGAGCCTCGACACCGTGCGCGAGCTGGTGGTTAATAACGTCACAGACATCACTGACATGTGCACGAGCGGGGCGGGCACTGTCCTGGGCAGCAGGGGGCAGGATGGGCGATCTCCGTTTTTCCGTACTGGGTCTGATGCGGGCTCACCGCGGCGCGACGGCGCTCAAGGTGGGCAGCCCGCAGCAGCAGGCGATGCTTGCGGTACTGCTCCTGCGACCAGGTCATTCGGCGAGTGCCACGGATCTGATCGCGGCGCTGTGGGGCGAGGAGCCGCCGAGCGCGGCGATGACCACGGTGCGCACGTACGCGTGGCGCTGGCGCAAGGTGCTGGACGCCGTGGAGCCCGCCGGGAGCGGCGGGACCGGTGGGGCCGGGGAGCCGGGCGAGAAGGCGGCGGGCAGCGTCCTGGTCTCGATGGGCGACGGCTACCGGCTGGTGCTGCCCAAGCTGGCGGTGGACGCGGCGCAGGCGGAGGCGCTGGCCGCCGAGGCGGAGCGGACCGCCCGGGCCGAGCCGCTGCGCGCCCGCGACCTGCTCAACCAGGCACTGGAGCTGTGGCAGGGCGAGCCGCTGGCCGGGATTCCCGGACCGTTCGCGGAACGGCACCGGCAGCGGCTGGAGGAGTTGCGGCTGACCCTGCTGGAGGAGCGGATCGGCCTGGACCTGGCGCTGGGCCGCTACTCGCGGTGCATCCCGGAGCTGACCGCGCTCACCACCGAGCACCCGCTGCACGAGCGGGCGTACGGGCTGCTGATGCGGGCGCTGTACCAGGCCGGGCGGCAGGCGGACGCGCTGGCGGTGTTCCGGGGCGTGCGGCAGCTGTTCCTGGCGGAGCTGGGGGTGGCTCCGGGGGCGGAGCTGGAGCAGTTGCACCGGCGGATCCTGGAGGGGGATCCGGCGCTGGCGGCGCCGCAGGCCCCGGGCGCCGGCGCGGCGGCCGGGGCGGCGCCGGTCCCGGCGGCCCCGGCGGCGGCGGAGGGTGTGACCGGTGACCGTGCGGAGGCGGCAGAGGGCGAGGGCGGAACGGCGGCGCCGGGCAGCGGCGCCGACGGGGTCCCGGCGCCCGGCCGGACCGGCCGTCCGTCGGGCGCGCCGCCGAGGCCGGCCCAGCTGCCGCCGGACGCCGCCGACTTCACCGGGCGCACGGCGCCGGTGCGGGTGCTGTGCGAGGCGCTGGCCGCTCCCCCGCAGGACGGCGCCGGCGGCGCGGGCGGGGCGGACGGCGCGGCGGAGCCGTCGCAGGCGCTGGTGGTGGCGACCGTGGTCGGGATGGGCGGGGTCGGCAAGACGGCGCTGGCGCTGCACGTCGCGCACCGCGTCCGGGAGGCCTACCCGGACGGCCAGCTGTACGTGGACCTGCGCGGCTCGGACCCGGTGCCGGCCGATCCGGAGGCGGTGCTCAGCGGCTTCCTGGTGGCGCTCGGGGTCGCGGCGGACGCGGTGCCGGACGGGCTGGAGGCACGCTCGGGGCTGTTCCGCTCGGTGGTGGACGGCCGCCGTCTGCTGCTGGTGCTCGACAACGCCAAGGACGCGGCGCAGATCCGGCCGCTGCTGCCGGGGGCGGTGGGCTGCGCGGTGCTCACCACCGGCCGGACCAGACCGGCCGGACTGCCCGCGACCGTGCAGGTCGACCTGGACGTGTTCCAGCCGCAGGAGGCGCTGGACCTGCTCGGCCGCACGATCGGCGCGCAGCGGCTGGCCGCCGAGCCGGACGCCGCCCGGGAGCTGGTGGTGGCCTGCGGGCACCTGCCGCTGGCGGTGCGGATCGTGGCCGCCCGGCTGGCGGCGCGGCCGGGCTGGACGGTGGAGACGCTCAGCCGCCGGCTGCAGGTGGAGCGGCGGCGGATCGACGAGCTGCGGATCGGCGATCTCGCGGTGGCAGCGGCCTTCGAACTGAGCTACCGCCAGCTGGCGGAGGACCAGGCCAGGGCGTTCCGGCTGGTGGCCTCGGTGGACGGGCCGGACATCGGGCTGCCGGCGGCGGCGGCGCTGCTGGACCTCGACGAGTACGACGCCGAGGACCTGCTGGAGGCGCTGGTGGACGTGGCGATGGTGGAGTCGCCGTTCCCCGGGCGCTACCGGTACCACGACCTGCTGCGGGCGTTCGCGCGCCGACGACCGGCGCGGGACCCGGGGAGCCCCGGTGGGGCGGACGGGCCGAGCGGGGCCGGCGGGGCGAACGGGGAGGCGGACGGCGGGGAGGCGGTGGCGGCCCGGGACCGGCTGCTGGACCACCTGCTGGCCACCGCCTGCACCGCCTTCCAGCACGCCGTGCCGGGCGACCCGGCGGCCGGCGCGCTCGGCCCGGCGCGCTCCCCCGGCGTCCCGCTGCCCGGCCGGGACGCCGCCCGCGAGTGGGCGGCGGTCGAGCGGGCGGGCGCGGTGGCGCTGGCGGCGCAGGTGGCCGCCGACACCGCTGCCGGGCGGGGTCCGGCGCTGCGGGCGGCGATCGACCTGCTGATCGCGCTCACCCCGTTCGTGCTCACCCCGCCGAGCCGTCAGCTCGCCGCGACGGCCGACGCGCTGGCCGAGGCGGCCGCCCGGGACGGCGACGTCCGCGCGGAGGGGCGGGCGCACTTCCTGCGCGGCAACGTCGCCCTGGCCGCGACCCGGCTGGAGGCGGCCGAGGAGGCGTCCCGGCGGGCGGTGGAGGCGGCGCGGGCCGCCGAGGACTCGGTGGTGCTGCGGCAGGCGCTCAACGACCTGGGGCTGATCTGCCAGTTCCTGAGCCGCTACGACGAGGCGGTGGACCACTACGACGAGGCGCTGCTGCTGGCCAACCGGCTGGGGCACCGCTCCGGCGCGCTGGTGACGACGGTGAACGCGGCGCTGGCGCGGGTGCGCAGCGGCCGGGCGGACGAGGCGGTGACGATCTGCCACGAGGTGCTGGCCGAGCTGCGGACCCGGCAGGACGACCCGGGCCGGGCGTACACGCTGTACGTGCTCGGGCTGGCGCTGCACGCGCTGGGGCGGCACGAGGAGGCGGTGACCTGGTTCGGCGAGTGCCTGGCGGTGTCGGTGGCGGCCGGGCTGCGGGACCGGGCCGCGCACGCGCGCTACCGGCTGGCGGACAGTCTGCGCGAGCTGGGCCGGGCGGACGAGGCGCTGGACCACGCGGAGCAGGCGTTGGCGCTCTGCGTGGAGCTGGGGGCGGAGCGGGACCAGGCGCAGGCGCTGGTGGTGCTCGGCTGTGCGCTGGCGGACCTCGGGCGCGGGGCCGAGGCGGGGGCGCGGCTGCGGGAGGCCCACGCGATCTTCCGGCGGCTGGGGCTTCCGGAGGCCGCCGAGGTGGCGGGGCTGCTCGCGGAGCCGGCGTTCGCGCTGGTCGATCCGTGAGCGGGGGTGGATCCGTGAGCGCTGGTCGATCCGTGAGCGGGGGTGGATCCGTGAGCGCTGGTGGTTCGGGTGCGGGCAGAAACGGTTCTGCGCGCGGTTGTTCGGACTGCCGGGGCTCAGGAACCGGTGCTGTTCCAGTCCCCGTGACCGTTGCCGTCGGTCGGGGTCGGGGTGGGGGTCGGCGTGGCGGTGGGGGCGGTGGTGCCGGTGCCGGTCGCGCCGTCCGCCGCCGCGGTGCCGGCCGCGCCGCCGAGGGCGAGCAGGGCGCCGAGGCCGAGGCCCGCGACGGCCAGGCTGATCCGGGCGGTACCGATCGTCGAACGCTTCGCCATGACAGCTCCTCGGGTGTTCTTCCCTGCCGGGAAGGGCTTCCGCCGGGCTCTCCCCGGCTGACGTGAAGAGCATCGCAAGGAGCGTTCAACGGCCGATCGACGCGCGAGCAGCGCGCGTCGATCGGCCGCGTTGATCGGCGTGTTGATCGCCGTCGGCCCAGGTCAGACGGCCTCCCGGATCTCCAGCGTGCAGCACTTCACGCTGCCGCCGCCCTTGAACAGCTCGGACAGGTCCATCCCGATCGGCCGGAAGCCGTGCGCGCGCAGCCGGGCCGCGACCCCGGTGGCCGGCTCCGGGACCACCACGTTCAGCCCGTCGCTGGCCACGTTGAGGCCGAACGCCTCCGCGTCCTCCTCCCCCACCAGCACCGCGTCCGGGAAGAGCCGGCGCAGCACCGCCCGGCTGCCGGCCGAGAACGCGCCCGGGTAGTACATGATCTGATCGCCGTCGAGCACGCTGAGCGCGGTGTCGAGGTGGTAGAAGCGCGGGTCCACCAGGTCCAGCCCGACCACCGGGCGGCCGAGGAACTCCTGCGCCTCGGCGTGCCCGGCGGAGACGCTGCGGAAGCCGCGCCCGGCCAGCAGGTAGCGGTCGGTCAGCAGCAGGTCGCCCTCGCCCTCGTTGACGTGCACCGGGTCGAGCGTGGTGAAGCCGTGCGCCCGGAACCACTCCAGGTACGCCGGGCCCTCGGCGGCCCGCTCGGCGTTGCGGAACCGGGCGCCGAGCACCCGGCCGTCGACGACGGTGGCGCCGTTCGCCGCGTAGACCATGTCGGGCAGGCCGGGCAGCGGGTCGATCAGGTCGACGCGGTGGCCGAGGTCGACGTACAGCTCGTACAGGCGCTCCCACTGGGCCAGCGCGAGGGCGGTGTCGACCGGCTTGGCCGGGTCCATCCACGGGTTGATCGCGTAGCTGACCTCGAAGTGGGTCGGACGGCACATCAGGTAGCGGCGGGGGCGGGCGGTGCGGGTCATGGCGGGCTCCGGGAGGGTGAGAGGGTGGGTGGAGCTGCGGGGCTCGGGAGGCAACGGGGCTCAGGCGTGGGCCGGGCGCTCGGGGAAGTCCCGCATGGCGCGCAGCGGGCTGCTCAGCAGCACGGCGCCGGCGGAGAGCAGCACGCTCGCCATGATCCAGATGGTGGTCCGGGCGCCGAGCACCTCGCCCAGCCAGCCGCCGAGCAGGGCGCCGACCGGGATGGCGCTGAAGTTGACGGTGGAGGCGCTGGCCCGGATCCGGCCGATCATCGCGGGCGGGCAGTAGGCCTGGTAGAAGCTGCCGGCGATGACGTTGCCGGCGATCACCCCGCAGACCGCGACCGACCAGGCGACCGCGCTCACCGCGAGCGGCAGCCGCGCGCCGGCCATCGGCAGCAGCAGGATGAACGGGGCGGCGACCAGCTCGCAGAGCAGCAGCCCGCGGGCGGTACCGAAGCGGCGGGCGATCCGCCCGGCCAGGGCCGCGCCGGCCAGGCCGCCGACCGAGACCACCGCGAAGACGGCGCCGACACCGCCGGGCGACACCCCGACGCTGCGGACCAGGAAGACCGTCTGCACCGCCTGGATGCCGTTGAGGCCGAGGTTGCCGACGGCCGCGAAGGAGGCGAGGGTGCGCAGGTAGGGGTCGTGGACCAGGAAGCGCACGCCCTCGCCGATCTCGCGCAGGATGCCGCGCCGCTCGGACTTGGCCGGCGGGGTCTCCTCGGCCCGGATGGTGCCCAGGCAGAACGCCGACACCAGGTAGGTGACCGCGTCGGCGAGCAGTCCGCTGGCCGCGCCGAACACCTGGGAGAGCAGGCCCGCCAGACCGGGCCCGGCGATCTCCGCCGCGGAGTCCCCGGAGCGCAGCTTGACGTTGGCCTCCAACAGGTCCGGCTTGGCGACCAGGGACGGCAGCACGGCGCTGTACGCGGTGGAGAAGAACACCTTCACCGCGCCGGCCAGCAGCGCGACCACGATCAGCTGGGCCATCGTCAGGGCGTCGAACCAGCCCGCCACCGGCACGCTGCCGAACAGCAGGAGCAGCAGCAGGTCGCAGACCAGCATGACCTTCAGCCGGGGCCAGCGGTCCACCCAGGCTCCGGCCAGCAGGCCGAGGAACAGCCACGGCACCCAGGCGGAGGCGGTGAGCACGCCGACCATGAACGGCGAGGCGTCCAGGGTGACCACCGCCACCAGGGCGAGGGCGACGTTGCCGACGGCGGTGCCGAGACCGCTGGTGGTCTCACCGATCCAGAGCTTGCGGAAGTTCCCCTGGGCCCACAGGCCCCAGCGGCCGCGGGGCGGCCGGTCGGCCACCGCGGGCGGCTGGACCGCGGTCTCGGTCGTGGTGCTCGTGGTCATCGCGGGTCACACTCCAAGCGTGTCGGCCAGCACGGCGGCGATCCGTGCGAGGGGCTCGGGCTGGGTCAGGGCGCCGTGTGCGCAGTCGATCCGATGGGCGGTGACGGGGCCGGTGACGTACGGGGCCCAGGCGGCCTCGTAGGGCCAGTCGGCGGGCTTGTCGGCGGTGGCGCCGACAAAGACGGCCCCGCCCCGGTAGTGGCCCGGCACGTGCTCCGCCATCAGCTTGCGGTGCAGGTCGAAGACGTCGGGCAGGACGTCGGCGGCCTCGCCGAGCAGGGCGGTCAGCTCGGCCCGGCCGCGCCCGTCGGCCGGGTCGTAGCCGAGCGAGGCGAGCAGTTCGGCCAGCGTCTCGACCGGGTCGTCGGACGCCGGGGCGGTCCGCCGGGTGCCGGCGTGGTCGGCCGGGAGGCCGTCGAGCAGGGCTAGCAGGGCGACCTCCTGGCCGTCCGCCTGGAGCTGGACGGCCATCTCCTGGGCGACCACCGCGCCGAAGGACCAGCCGAGCAGGTGGTACGGGCCCTGCGGACGGACGGCGCGGATCTCCCGCAGGTAGTCCTCGGCGATCTCGGTGACCGAGGCCGGGGAGCCGCCGCGCAGGCCGCGGGCCTGGAGGCCGAACACCGGGCGCTCGGGGTCGAGGTGGCGCAGCAGGCCCGAGTAGACCCAGCTGATGCCGGCGGCGGGGTGGACGCAGAACAGCGGGGCGCCGCTGCCCTCGGCGCGCAGCGGGAGCAGCACGTCCAGGGCGTCGGAGCGCTCGCCCCCGGCGGTGTCCAGGCGGCGGGCGAGGCCGGCCACGGTGGGGGCCTCGAACAGCGCCCGCATGCCGAGGTCGGCGCCGAAGGCGGCGCGGATCCGGCCGAGCAGCTTCATGGCGAGCAGCGAGTGGCCGCCGAGGTCGAAGAAGCCGTCGTCGACGGTGACGCCGGTGACGCCGAGCACGTCGGCGAAGAGGCCGCAGAGCTGTTCCTCGCGCGGGGTGCGCGGGGCGCGGCCGGTGGGCGAGGCGGTGAGGTCGGGGGCGGGCAGGGCGCGCCGGTCGACCTTGCCGCTGCCGGTCAGCGGGAAGGCGTCGAGCCGGACGACCGCCGTCGGGACCATGTAGCCGGGCAGCGACTCGGCGACGAAGGCGCGCAGCTCGGCCGGGTCGGGCGGGGTCGTGGTGGAGCCGGGGACCACGTAGGCGACCAGGCGGGGGCCGGTGGCGCCGTTCTCGCGGGCCGTCACGGTGGCGGCCCGGACACCGGGGTGGCGGGTGAGCACGTGCTCGATCTCGCCGAGTTCGATCCGGAAGCCGCGGATCTTGACCTGGTGGTCGGTGCGGCCGAGGTAGTCGATGCCGCCGTCGCGGGTGCGCCGGACCAGGTCGCCGGTGCGGTACATGCGCTCGCCGGGCGTGAAGGGGTCGGCGACAAAGCGCTCGGCGGTCAGGGCCGCGCGGCCGAGGTAGCCGCGGGCCAGGCCCGCGCCGGCGAGGTACAGCTCGCCGGGGACGCCGGGCGGCACGGGGGCGAGGTGCTCGTCGAGCACGTAGCCGCGGGTGCCGAGCACGGTGCGGCCGAGCGAGGGGCGGTCGGTGGCGGTGAAGGGCTGGGTGAGGGCGTCAACGGTGGATTCGGTCGGGCCGTAGAGGTTGCGGGCGACGGTGCGCGGGGCTGCCTCGCGCAGCCTGGTCCACAGCGCCTGGCCGACCGCCTCGCCGCCGAGGAGCAGCAGGCGCGGGGCGGCCTCGCCGTCCAGCAGGCCCTCGGTGAGCAGCAGTTCGGTGTAACTGGGGGTGATGCCGAGAGCGTCGACGCCGGTGGTGTGCAGGTGCCGGACGAGCGCGCCGGCGTCGCGGCGCAGTTCGTCGCCGATCAGGTGCAGCTCATGGCCGGCGATCATCCAGAGCAGGCTGTCCCAGGAGGCGTCGAAGCAGAGCGAGGCGGTCAGCGCGACCCGCAGGCGGCCGTGCGGGCGCCCGGGACGGGGCTCGTCGAAGGTCTCGGCCCGGTGGTGGGCCAGCAGCGCGGCGATCGAACCGTGGGTCACCACCACGCCCTTGGGACGGCCGGTGGAGCCGGAGGTGTAGATCACGTAGGCGGCGTGAGCCGGGTCGGGAGCGGCGACGGGTGCCGAGGCCGGGCTCGGACTCGGGTTCGGGACGAGGGGCTCGTCGAAGTGCACCGGCACGGTGGTCAGACCGGCGAGCAGGTCCGGCAGCGGCCAGCCGGCGTCGGTGACGACGAGGGCGGGCGCGGCGTCGGCGAGCATGGCCGCCGTCCGGTCGGCCGGGTACTCGGCGTCCAGCGGGAGCGAGGCAGCACCGGACTTGAGGACCGCGAGCAGGGCGACCACCGTCGCGGCCGAGCGCGGCAGGGCCAGGGCGACCACCGTGTCCGCTCCGGCGCCGGCCGCGCGCAGCCGGGCGGCGAGGTGCTCGGCGCGGGCGTCCAGTTCGGCGTAGGTCAGCCGGGTGGCGCCGAAGACCAGCGCGGTCGCCTCCGGGGTGCGGGCCGTCTGCGCGGCGAAGGCGGCCGGCAGCAGTGGCATCTCGGCGGGCAACGGGTCGGCCGGGGCCAGGAGTTCGGCGCGCTCGGGCTCGGTCAGCAGCTCGGCCCGGCCGATAGGCCGACCGGGCTGCGCCGCGACGGCGGCCAGCAGCCGGCCGAAGCGGGCGGCGATCGCCTCGACGGTCTCGCGGTCGAACAGGTCGGTGGCGTAGTCGATCGCGCACTCCAGACCGGCGGGGGCGCCGTCGGCGTCGAAGGACTCCCCCATGGCGATGGAGAGGTCGAACTTGGCCGCGTACCCGCCGACCGGCTCGACGGTGGCCGGCAGCCCGGCCAGGTCGAGCGGTGCGTCGCCGGGCGCGGCCCCCGGGGTGCCGCCCTGGAGCAGCAGCATCACCTGGAAGAGCGGGTGGCGGGCCAGTGAGCGGGCCGGGTTGAGCTCCTCGACCAGGCGCTCGAACGGCACGTCCTGGTGGGCGTGGGCGTCCAGCTGGGTCTCCCGGACCCGGCCGAGGAGTTCGGCGAAGGACGGGTCGACGGGAGGGGCACCCCCGGTGGAGCGAGGGGAAGTGTCGGTGCGCAGCACCAGGGTGTTGACGAAGAAGCCGACCAGGTCGTCCAGCGCCTCGTCCGAGCGGCCGGCGACCACCGAACCGATCGGCACGTCGGTACCGGCGCCGAGCCGGGTGAGCAGCGCGGCCAGCCCGGCCTGCAGGGCCATGAACATCGTCACCCGGTGCTCGCGGGCCAACGCGACGAGGTCGCGGTGCAGTTCGGCGCCGAGCGGCAGCACGACGCGGTCGCCGCGGTGGCCGGTGTCGGCACGCCGGGGGCGGTCGACGGGCAGCGACAGCTCCTCCGGCAGGCCGTCCAGGGTCTTCCGCCAGAAGGCGAGTTGACGGGCGGCCGGGCTCTGCGGATCGGCCTCGTCGCCGAGCAGCTCGCGCTGCCAGAGCGCGTAGTCGGCGTACTGGACGGGCAGTTCGCGCCACTCGGGGGCGGTGCCGTCGCGGCGGGCGGCGTAGGCGGCGGCGAGGTCGCGCAGCAGCGGCTCCATCGACCAGCCGTCGCCGGCGATGTGGTGCAGGACGAGGACCAGCAGCTGCTCCCCAGTGCCCTCACCCGCCGGGAGGAGGTGGGCGCGGATCGGCAGGTCGGCGGCGAGGTCGAAGGGGACGGCCGCGCAGGCGGCGACCGCGGCGGCGGGGTCGGCCGGGGCCGTCGTGCGGTGGTCGAGCGGGACGCGGGCCTGCTCGGCCGGGACGATCCGCTGGTGGGGCTCGCCGTCCTGCCCGGTGATCACGGTGCGCAGGCTCTCGTGCCGGGCGACCAGGTCGCCGAGGGCGGCCTCCAGCACGGCGGGGTCGAGCGGGCCGCCGAGACGCAGGGCGAGCGGCAGGTTGTAGAGGGCGCTGGGGCCCTCCATCCGGTCGATCAGCCAGAGCCGCCGCTGGGCGAAGGACAGCGGCAGCCGCTCGGGGCGCGGGCCGGCGGTGAGGGCGAGCCGGGCCTCGGCACCGCCGTCCAGCCGCTGGGCGAGGCCGGCGACGGTCGGCGCCTCGAAGACGTCCCGGATGCCGAGTTCGGTGCCCAGCACCGAGCGGACCCGGCCGGCCAGCTTCATGGCGAGCAGCGAGTGGCCGCCGAGGGCGAAGAAGTCGTCGTCGATGGAGACCCGGTCGAGGCCGAGGACTTCGCCGAGCAGTCCGCAGAGCAGTTCCTCGCGGGCCGTGCGGGGTGCCCGGCCACCGGCGAAGAGCGTGAAGTCGGGGGCGGGCAGGGCGCGCCGGTCGACCTTGCCGCTGCCGGTCAGCGGCAGCGCCGGGAGCGGGACGACGGCGGCCGGGAGCATGTAACCGGGCAGCGTCTCGGCGGCGAACCTGCGCAGTTCCAAGGCGAGTTCGGGGCTCGGTTCGACGGCGGTGGCGCAGTGGGCGACCAGTCGGCGGTCTCCGTCGGCGCTCTCGTGCAGGGTGACCACGGCCTGCCGGACGGCCTCGTGGCGGGCCAGTACCTGCTCGATCTCGCCGAGTTCGATCCGGAAGCCGCGGACCTTGACCTGGTGGTCGGTGCGGCCGAGGTAGTCGATGCCGCCGTCACGGGTGCGCCGGACCAGGTCGCCGGTGCGGTACATGCGCTCGCCGGGCGTGAAGGGGTCGGCGACGAAGCGCTCGGCGGTCAGCGCCGGGCGGCCGAGGTAGCCGCGGGCCAGGCTGTGGCCGGCGAGGTACAGCTCGCCGGGGACGCCGGCCGGGACCGGGGTCAGGTGCTCGTCGAGCACATAGGCGCGGGTGCCGAGCACGGTGTGGCCCATCGAGGGGCGCTCGGAGCCGGCGTACGACTGGAGCAGGGTGTCGACGGTGGCCTCGGTGGGGCCGTAGAGGTTGTGGCCGGTGGTGTGCGGGGCGGCCTCGCGCAGCCTGGTCCACAGCGCCCGGCCGATCGGCTCGCCGCCGAGCAGGACCACCCTGGGCGCCGTTCCCGCGCGGGATGCGTCGTCCAACAGGCCTTCGGCGATGAGCTGTTCGGCGTAGCTGGGGGTGAGGTTGAGGGCGTCGATGCCGGTGCCGCGCAGGTGCCGGACGAGGGCGGCCGGGTCGCGGCGCAACTCGTCGCCGATCAGGTGGAGTTCATGGCCGGCGACCATCCAGAGCAGACTGTTCCAGGAGGCGTCGAAGCAGAGCGAGGCGGTCAGCGCGGCGCGCAGCCGGCCGTGGACGCGCTCGGGCTCGCCGAAGGTCTCCGCCCGGTGGGCGGCCAGTAGGCCGGCGATCGAACCGTGGCTCACCAGCACGCCCTTGGGGCGGCCGGTGGAGCCGGAGGTGTAGATCACGTAGGCGGCGTGGGCCGGGTCGATCCGAACGGCCGGTGCCTCGGCGGGCAGCCCGGCCCAGGCGGCGGGCTCGGCGGGCAGCACGGTCAGGCCGTCCAGCACCTCGGGCAGCGGCCAGCCGGCGGTGCTGAGCACGGCGGCCGGTCGGGCGTCGGCCAGCATGTGGGCGGTGCGCTCCAGCGGGTACTCGGCGTCCAGCGGCAGGAAGGCGGCGCCGGCCTTGAGCACGGCGAGCTGGGAGACCACCGTCTCCACCGAGCGGGGCAGCGCGAGCGCGACCACCGACTCGGGGCCGATGCCGGCGGCCAGCAGGCCGTGGGCGAGCCGGTTGGCGCGGGCGTCCAGTTCGGCGTAGCTGAGCCGCAGCTCGCCGTGGACCAGGGCGGTGAGCTCCGGGCCGGCCGCGACCCGCTCGGCGAAAGCGGCCGGGACGAGCGGCAGGTTCTCGGGCAACGGGCGGTGGCCGCTCAGGAGTTGGTCGCGCTCGTGCCGGTCCAGCAGGTCCGCCCGGCCGATCGGCTCGTCCGGCCGCGCCACCACGGCGGCCAGCAGGCGGCCGAAGCGGACGGCGATCGCCTGCGCGGTCTCCCGGTCGAACAGGTCGGTGGCGTAGTCGAGCGCGCAGTCCATGCCGGCGGGCGCGCCGTCGGGGCCGAGGAACTCCTCCAGGGTGACGTTCAGGTCGAACTTGGCGACCCCGGTGTCCGAGGGCAGCGCCTCGACGCCCAGGCCGGGCAGCGTCAACTCGCCCTCGCCGTTGGACTGGAGGACCAGCGCGACCTGGAAGAGCGGGTGGCGGGCCAGTGAGCGGGCCGGGTTCAGCTCCTCGACCAGCCGCTCGAACGGCACGTCCTGGTGGGCGTAGGCGCCGAGGCCGGTCTCCCGCACCCGGCCCAGGAGTTCGGCGAAGGAGGGGTCGCCCGAGGTGTCGGTGCGCAGTACCAGGGTGTTGACGAAGAAGCCGACCAGGTCGTCCAGCGCCTCGTCCGAGCGGCCGGCGACCACCGAACCGATCGGCACGTCGGTACCGGCGCCGAGCCGGGTGAGCAGCGCGGCCAACGCGGCCTGGCAGGTCATGAAGAGGGTGACCCGGTGCTCGCGGGAGAGCGCGACCAGCGAGCGGTGCAGCTCGGCGTCGATCGGCAGGGCGACGCGCTCGCCACGGTGGCCCGCCCGGGCGCCGCGCGGGCGGTCGGCGGGCAGCGCGATCTCCTCCGGGAGGTCGGCCAGGGTGTCGCGCCAGTAGCCGAGTTGGCGGGAGAGCAGGCTCTGCGGGTCGGCCTCGTCGCCGAGCAGCTCGCGCTGCCAGAGCGCGTAATCGGCGTACTGGACGGCGAGCGGGGCGCGCACCGGCCGCTCGCCGCCGAGGCGCAGGGTGTAGGCCTCGGCGAGGTCGCGCAGCAGCGGGCCCATCGACCAGCCGTCGCCGGCGATGTGGTGCAGCGCGAGGACCAGGACGTGCTCGTGCTCGGCGACCCGGAGCAAGGTGGCCCGCACCGGCGGCTCGGCGGCCAGGTCGAACGGGCGGCGGGCCGCGCGGTCGACCTCGTCCTCGACGGACTCCGGCGCACAGTCGAGGAGTTCGACCGGGACGGCGGCCTCGGCGAGGATGTGCTGGTAGGGCTCGCCGTCGTGCTCGGCGATGACGGTGCGCAGGCTCTCGTGCCGGGCGGCGAGGTCGGCCAGCGCGGCGGCGAGCGCGGCCTGGTCGAGTTCACCGGTCAGGCGCAGCGCGAGCGGCATGTTGTAGAGGGCGCTGGGCCCCTCCATCCGGTCGATCAGCCAGAGCCGCCGCTGGGCGAAGGAGAGCGGCAGCCGCTCGGGGCGGCGGGCCGCGACGAGGGCGGGCCGGGCCGCGGCGCCGTCCAGGCGTTCGGCGAGGCCGGCGACGGTCGGCGCCTCGAAGACGTCCCGGATGCCGAGTTCGGCGCCGAGGGTGGCGCGGACCCGGCTGAGCAGCCTGGTGGCGAGCAGCGAGTGGCCGCCGAGGGCGAAGAAGTCGTCGTCGACGGTGACGGCGCCGGTCAGGCCGAGGACATCGGCGAACAGGCCGCAGAGGATCTCCTCGCGGGGTGAACGGGGGGCCCGGCCGCCGGTGCTCGCGGTGAAGTCGGGGGCGGGCAGGGCGGCCCGGTCGAGCTTGCCGTTGACGTTGAGCGGCAGCGCCTCCAGGGTCACGAAGGCGGCCGGGACCATGTAGTCGGGCAGCGCGGCGGCCGCGTGGGCGCGCAGCTCGGCCGGGTCGGCGTCGGGGTCGGTGGCCAGGTAGGCGACCAGCCGGGTGCCGGCCGTGTCGTCCCGGTGCGGCAGCACGGCGGCCTGCCGCACGGCGGGGTGGGCGGCCAGGACGGCCTCGATCTCGCCGGGTTCGATCCGGAAGCCGCGCACCTTGACCTGGTGGTCGGTGCGGCCGAGGAACTCCACCGAGCCGTCGGGGCGGCGGCGGGCGAGGTCGCCGGTGCGGTACATCCGGGCACCGTCCGCGGACGGGTCGGCGACGAAGCGCTCGGCGGTCAGCGCCGGGCGGCCGAGGTAGCCGCGGGCCAGGCCGGCGCCGCTCAGGTACAGCTCCCCGGGGACCCCGGCGGGCACCGGGCGCAGCCGCGCGTCCAGCAGGTGGGCGCGCAGGTTGGGCAGCGGGCGGCCGATCAGCGGGCGGGGCACGGTGCCGTCGAGGCGGTGGTACAGGGCGTCGACGGTGCACTCGGTGGGTCCGTACATGTTGAGCACGACGGTGCCGGGCGCGGCGTCCAGCGCGGTCCACAGCTGCTGGCCGAGGGCCTCGCCGCCGACCATCAGCAGGGCGGGCGGGCAGGTGTCGAGCAGGCCCTCCTCGATCAGCCGCTCGGCGTGGCCGGGGGTGACGTCGAGCACGTCGGCACCGGTGCGGGCGAGGTGGTGCACCAGCGCGGCGGTGTCGCGGCGCAGTTCGTCGCCGACGAGGTGGAGCTGATGGCCGGCGACCATCCAGAGGAGGGACTCCAGGGCCGTGTCGAACGACAGCGAGCCGGTCTGGGCGAAGGTGAACCGCCGGCCGGGGTGGGCCTGTTCGGCGGCGGCGACGGTGCCGGTGCGGTGGAAGGCGAGCAGGTTGGCGAGGCCGCCGTGGCGGACCACGACGCCCTTGGGGCGGCCGGTGGACCCGGAGGTGTAGATGACGTAGGCGGCGTTGTCGGGGCCGAGCCGGACGTCCGGCCGCTCGGCGGGCAGCTCGGCCCAGACCTCGGCGTCGGCGGGCAGCACGGTCAGGCCGGCCAGCACCTCGGGCAGCGGCCAGGCGTCCGTGCTGAGCACCGCGGCCGGGCGGGCGTCGGCGAGCATGTGGGCGAGCCGGTCCCGCGGGTACTCGGCGTCCAGCGGCAGGAACGCCGCTCCGGCCTTCAGCACGGCCAGCAGGGCGACGACCGACTCGGCCGAGCGGGGCAGCGCGAGCGCCACCAGCGATTCGGGGCCGACCCCGGCGCCGGCCAGTCCCCGCGCCAGGCGGTTGGCGCGGGCGTCCAGTTCGGCGTAGCTCAGCCGGACGTCGCCGCAGACCAGGGCGGTGGCCCCGGGGGTGGCGGCGGCCTGCGCGGCGAAGGCGGCCGGGACGAGCTCGTCGCCGCCGGGGCGGGCGGTGTCGTGCCAGCGGGCGAGCGCCGCGTGGCCCGCCGCGCCGAGCACGTCCAGCTCGGCGACCGGGCGGTGCGGCTGCTCGGCGGCCTGGCCGAGCAGGTGGACCAGGGCGGCGGCGAGCCGTTCGGCGGTGGCGCGGTCGAACAGGTCGACGGCGAACTCCAGGCCGCCGGAGAGCCCGGCCGGGCTGCCGTCCGGGTGGTGGCGCTCGGACAGGTTGAGGGTGAGGTCGAAGGCGGTGGTGGGCAGGCCGAGCGGCTCGTAGGCGGCGCGGGTGCCGGGGAAGGCGGGGCCGCCGCCGGCGGTGTTGTCGAAGGCGATCATCACCTGGAACAGCGGGTGGCGGGCCAGCGAGCGGGCCGGGTTCAGCTCCTCGACCAGCCGCTCGAACGGCACGTCCTGGTGGGCGTAGGCGGCCAGGTCGGCCTCCCGGACCCGGCCCAGCAGCTCGGCGAAGGTGGGCGCGCCGCTCAGGTCGGTGCGCAGCACCAGGGTGTTGGCGAAGAAGCCGACCAGCTCGTCCAGGGCGGTGTCCAGGCGGCCGGCCAGCGGGGTGCCGATCGGCAGGTCGTCGCCGGCGCCGAAGCGGTGCAGCAGGGCGGCGTAGGCGGCCTGGAGCACCATGAACAGGGTGGCGCCGTGCTCGGCGGCCAGGGCGGCGAGCCGGGCGTGCAGGGCGGCGTCGAGTTCCAGCTCGACGACGTCGCCGCGGTGGGTGGGCACCGGCGGGCGCGGGCGGTCCAGCGGCAGCGGCAGCTCGTCGGGCAGGCCGGCCAGGGCCTCGCGCCAGTGGGCGAGCTGGCCGGCGAGCAGCGAGTGCGGGTCGCCGTCCGCGCCGAGCAGCCGGTACTGCCAGAGGGTGTAGTCGGCGTACTGGACCGGCAGCGGCGGCCAGGACGGCGCGGTGCCGGTGAGCCGGGCGGTGTACGCCTCGGCGAGGTCGCGGAACAGCGGGCGCAGCGACCAGCCGTCGCTGGCGATGTGGTGCATCACCAGGGTGAGGACGTGCTCCCGCGGGCCCTCGGGGCGCAGGTAGGCGTGCAGCGGGACGTCCGTCGCCAGGTCGAAGGTGTGGTGGACGAGGTCCTGCGCGGGGCGGTCGGTGACGGTGAGCAGCGGCGCGGGCGGCGCGGCGAGCACCCGCTGGTGGGGCACGCCGTCGTGTTCGGTGAAGACGGTGCGCAGGGCTTCGTGGCGGGCGGCGACGTCGCCGAGGGCGTGCTCCAGGGCGGCGGTGTCCAGCGGGCCGGTCAACCGAAGCGCGAGGGTGACGTTGTAGGTGGCGCCGGGCCCCTCGGCCTTGCCGAGGAACCAGAGGCGGCGCTGGGCGAAGGAGAGCGGCAGGTGCTCGGGGCGCGGCTCGGGGCGCAGCGCGGGGCGGGCCGGGGCGCCGGCGATCCGGGCGGCGAGCGCGGCGACGGTCGGGGCCTGGAAGAGGTCGCCGATGGCGAGTTCCGCGCCCAGCTCGGCGCGCACCCGGCCGACCAGGCGGGTGGCGAGCAGGGAGTGGCCGCCGAGGGCGAAGAAGTCGTCGTCGATGGTGAGGCCGTCGAGGCCGAGGATCTCGCCGAACAGCGCGCACAGGGCCCGCTCGCGCTCGTCGCGCGGGGCGCGGCCGTCGGCGTCGGCGCCGAGGTCGGGGGCGGGCAGGGCGCGGCGGTCGACCTTGCCGTTGGCGTTCAGCGGCAGCGCGGGCAGCACCACGACGGCGGACGGCACCATGTAGCCGGGCAGCGTTTCGGCGGCGAACCGCTTGAGTTCGGCGGCGAGTTCGGGGCCGGCGGCGGGGTCGAGGACGGCGCAGTAGCCGACCAGCCGGGTGTCGCCGGGGCGGTCCTCGCGCGGGACGACGATGACCTGGCGAACGGCGGGGTGGCGGGAGAGCACGGCCTCGATCTCGCCGAGCTCGATCCGGAAGCCGCGCAGCTTGACCTGGCCGTCGATCCGGCCGAGGAACTCGATCGCGCCGTCGGCCCGGCGGCGCACCAGGTCGCCGGTGCGGTACATCCGGCCGCCCTTGTCGTACGGGTCGGCGACGAAGCGCTCGGCGGTCAGCGCGGCCCGGCGCCAGTAGCCGCGGGCCAGGCCCGCCCCGGCGATGTACAGCTCGCCGGGGACCCCGGGCGGCACCGGCTGGAGGCGGGCGTCCAGGACGTGGGCGCGCATGTTGTCCAGCGGCAGGCCGATCGGCGCCCGGGCGCCGTCCAGGTCGGCGGGCAGCAGGGGGTGGTGGGTGGCGAAGGTGGTGGCCTCGGTGGGCCCGTAGACGTGGGCGAGCAGCAGGTCGGGGCAGTGGTCCAGGACCCGGCGCATCAGGGTGCCGGACGCCGCCTCGCCGCCGGTGCAGACCGTGCGCAGGGCGCGGAAGGTCTCCGGGGCCTGCTCGGCGACCAGGTCGAACAGGGCCTTGGTGAGGAAGACCGCGCTGACGCCGTGCCGGACGGCGAGGGCGTGCAGGGCGTCGGCGTCCAGGCTGCCGGGCGGCGCGACGACGACCGTGCCGCCGTGCAGCAGCGGCGCCCACAGCTCGTAGGTGGCGGCGTCGAAGGCGTGCGGGGAGTGCAGCAGGATCCGCCCGTGCCGGCCGTCGCGCCAGCGGCGGTCGTCGGCGAGGTCGACGACGTCGCGGTGGCGCACCGCGACGCCCTTGGGGGTGCCGGTCGAGCCGGAGGTGAACATCACGTAGGCCAGCCGGTCCGGGTGGACGGGCGGCGCGGGGTCGTGGCCGGGCGCGTCGGCCTCGTCGCCGGGGCGCACGACGGTGGCGGTGTGCGCGAAGCCGGGCTCGGCACGGTCGGTGAGCAGGACGGGCGCGCCGGTGTCGGCGAGCAGCGCCGTCATCCGCTCGGGCGGCAGACTGGCGTGCATCGGCACGTAGCAGCCGCCGGCCTTGAGCACGGCGAGCGTGGCGACCACCAGGTCCACCGAGCGCTCCATCAGCAGGGCGACCGGGGACTCCGGGCCGACGCCCACGCCGATCAGGTGATGGGCGAGCCGGTTGGCGCGGGCGTCGAGCTCGGCGTAGGAGACCTCGCCGCCGTCGTGGGCGAGGGCGACCGCGTCCGGGGTGCGGGCCGCCTGGGCCGCGAACAGGGCGGGCAGCGAGCCGGTGCGGACGGGCGCGGCGGTGGCGTTCCACTCCTCGGCGAGGCGGGCGCGCTCCTCGGGGGCGAGGATGTCCAGGGTGCCGATCGGGGCCAGCGGGTCGGCGGCCGCGGCGGCGAGCAGCCGGCCGAAGCGCTCGAACAGGGCGACGACGGTGGCGCGGTCGTAGAGGTCGGCCGCGTACTCGACCGAGCCCTCCAGGCCGGCCGGGGCGCCGTCGGGGCCGCGGCGTTCGGTGACGCCGATGTTGAGGTCGAACTTGGCGACCCGCAGGCCGAGCGGCTCGGGCGCCGACTCGACACCGGGCAGGCCGAGTTCGCCCTCCTCGTGGTTCTGCAGCACCAGCAGGGTCTGGAACAGCGGGTGGCGGCCGAGCACCCGGGCCGGGTTGACCTCCTCGACCAGCCGCTCGAACGGCACGTCCTGGTGGGCGAAGGCGTCCAGCTGGGACTCCCGGACGCGGCCCAGGAGTTCGCTGAAGGACGGGTCGACGGGAGGGCCGTCCCCGGTGGAGCGAGGGGAAGTGTCGGTGCGCAGCACCAGGGTGTTGACGAAGAAGCCGACCAGGTCGCTCAGCGCCTCGTCCGAGCGGCCGGCCACACCGGTGCCGAGCGGGATGTCGGTACCGGCGCCGAGCCGGGTGAACAGCGCGGCCAGGCCGGCCTGGAGGACGGCGAACAGGGTGGCGCGGTGGCCGCGGGCCAGCTCGGCCAGCGCGGCGTGCAGCTCGGGCGCGAAGGTGAACGGGACGGCGTCCGCGGCGCCGGTCGGCACCGGCGGGCGGGGGCGGTCCGTCGGCAGCTCCAGCTCCTCCGGCAGGCCGGACAGCACTCCTCTCCAGTGGTCGAGCTGACGGCTCATCAGGCTGTAGGGGTCGGACTCGTCGCCGAGCAGCTCGCGCTGCCACAGCGCGTAGTCGGCGTACTGGACCGGCAGCGGCTCCCACAGCGGCTCGGTGGCCGCGAGCCGGGCGGTGTAGCCGGCGGCGAGGTCGCGCAGCAGCGGGCCGAGCGACCAGCCGTCGCCGGCGATGTGGTGCAGCACCACGAGCAGCACGTGCTCGGGGGCCGGACCGTCGGACGGGGTGAGCGAGAAGACCGTGACCCGGATGGGGAGTTCGGCGCCCAGGTCGAAGGTGTGGGCGGCTTCCGCGTCCCGCAGGGCCGGGTAGTCGGCCGGTGCGCACTCCACCGTCGCGAAGGCGATCTCCGCCTCCGCCGACGGCAGGATGTGCTGCACCGGCACGCCCTCCCCGTCCACCGGGAACACCGTGCGCAGGGCCTCGTGCCGGGCGACCACGTCCGCCGTCGCGGCGCGCAGCGCGGCGGTGTCGAGCGGGCCGCGCAGGCGGACCGCGAACGGCAGGTTGTAGAGCGCGGTCGGCCCTTCGATCTGGTCGATCAGCCACAGACGCTGTTGTGCGTACGAAACCGGGATCACGGTGCTTCCTCTGCTCACGTCACGGGCGGGTGGAGGGCGCCGTCACGCGGCGACGGCGGTGGTCGGCAGGACCGAGGGGCGGCAGTCGAGGACGTCGACCGGGCGGCCCATCGCGACGGCGATCTTCCGGTCGCCGCGGTACGGGTCGCGGCCGTGCGCGCAGAGCACGTTGTCGACCAGCATCACGTCGCCGACCTGCCAGGTCTCGCGCACGGTCGCGGCCTCGTAGGCGGCGTTCAGCGCGTCGACGTCCTCGCGGGTGAGCGGCTCGCCGTCCCCGAAACCGGTGTTGAACGGCAGGCCGTCCGGGCCGAACTCCTCGACCATGGCCTCCCGGATGTCCGGGTCCAGCGACCACTCGCTCCAGAAGGCCAGGTGGTTGAACCAGGCCTCCTCCCCGGTGTGCGGGTGGTGGATGGTGGCCGGGCGCAGCTGGCTGGTGCGCAGGTTGCCGTCGGCCGTCCACTCCCAGGAGATGCCGTTCTCCCGGCAGTAGCGCTCGACCTCGGCACGGTCCTCGGTGGCGAAGGCGGTCCGCCAGCCGAGCGAGACGTAGTCCGAGTAGCTGCGGTCCAGCGTCCAGCCGGAGGTCCGGCCGCGCTCGGCCAGGTGCGGCGGCAGGGCGGCGAGGACCTTGCGGACGTCCGCCGTCGGGGTGGCGCCGCCCGTCTCCGGGGCGATCAGGCAGGCGAACAGCAGCCGGCCGGGGAAGGTCAGCGTGTAGCTGTTCTCGTTGTGCATCCGGATCGGCAGCGCGGGCGGCAGGTCGGTGGACGAGAAGACGCCGTTGCCGAAGTCGCTGCGCGGGGTGGCCTTCTCGCGGTACGGGGTGGGCTCGGGGATCAGCACGTCGCGCACGGCGGCGACGTCCTCGGTGGCGGCGACCGGCAGGCCGCGCAGGAAGATCGTGCCGTGCTCGTGCAGCGCGGCGGTCAGCTCGGCCTCGTGCGCGCGCAGCCAGGCGGTGCCCTCGGCGAGGTCGGCGACGGCCGGCAGGTGGGCGAGGGCCGGACGGCCGGGGTTCAGCTCCCAGGTGACCATGGCGGCGCTCACCGGCCGTCGAGGCTTGCGACCAGCGAGGCCGGGCGGATGTCGGTCCAGTTGGCCTCGATCCAGTCCAGGCACTCCTGGCGGGGGGCCTCGCCGTGGACGGTGGTCCAGCCGGCCGGCACGTCGATCCAGACCGGCCAGAGCGAGTGCTGGTTCTCGTCGTTGACCAGGACGAGGTAGCCGGCGTTGTCGTCCTCGAACGGGTTGCTCACGGTGGTCTCCTCGGTGAGGTGTGGTGGTCGTGGTGCGGTGATTCGAAGGTAGGGGCGCGGCGGGCCCGGAAGCGGCACGAGGCCCGGCAGGAGAGCGGCAGTTACGGGACTGCCGTCCTCCTGCGCGGGCCTCGATGCAGGGGGTCGAACGTGGTGGTGTCTGCCGGGGCTGCGGCAGGGACCTCAGCGCGGGGTGAGCCGGACCGGGAAACGGTCCAGGCCGAAGTTGATGATCGAGCGGTTGTACTCCGCCGGACCGGCCGGCTCGATCGCCGACGCCTTCTCCAGCGCCGCCGTGAACAGCGCGCTCAACTCGGTCTTCGCCAGCGGCGCGCCGATGCAGTAGTGGGCGCCCAGGCCCAGCGCCAGGTGCTTGTTGGGCGAGCGGTCCAGCCGGATCTCCTCGGGCGCCTCGAAGGCCTCCGGGTCGCGGTTGGCCGACCACACCCAGACCGCGACCCGGTCGCCGCGGCGGATCTGCCGCCCGGCCAGCTCGATGTCCCGGGTGGCGGTGCGCAGCGTGTGCAGCCCGACCGAGGTCCAGCGCAGCAGCTCGTCGACGGCGGAGTCCATGGACACCTCGCCGCGCTGCAACCGCCGCCACAGATCGGGGCGGTTGACCAGGGTGTGCAGCCCCATCGCGGCGGTGTGGCGGACCGTCTGGACACCGCCGACCACGATGTTGTCCAGGTTGAGCACGACGTCCTCGACCGGCAGCAGCCGGCCCTTCACCTTGTAGGTGGCCATCATCGAGATGAGGTCGTCGCGCGGGTCGCTGCGGCGCAGCATCACCTGGTGCATCAGGTAGGGGATCAACTGCTGGTGCCCGGCCCGGCGTTCCTCCGGGGTGGCGCCGAGGAACGCCACGTCGCAGACCCGGACCATCATGTCGCGGTCCTTCTCGGGGACGTCCAGCAGGTCGCACATGACGGCCAGCGGCAGCGCGGAGACCACGTCGACGAGGTCCGCCTCGCCCTGCTCGACGGCCCGGTCGAAGAGCTCGGCGGCCCGGTCGGCGATCGAGCGGGAGGCGCCGCGCACCCCGCCCTTGGAGAAGAACGGGTTCGCGGGGGCCCGCAGTTCACGGTGCCGGGGCGGGTCGGTCAGGGCCATCATCCGGCCCGAGCCGACCGGGACGTTGCCGACGCCCGCGCCGAGCAGCGAGCCGGACTCCGAGCTGAACACGGCCGCGTTGCGCAGCACCTCGGCCGACTCCCGGTAGGTCATCACCGACCAGATCGGCCCGTCGTCGACGGTGTCGGTGCGGTGCACGGGCGCCGTGGCGCGCAGCTCGGCGACCAGCTCCGGGGTGTCGGGGCGGGCCCAGAGCGCGGGGTCGGTGAGGTCGACGGAAGTGGTGGTCACCATGACGGCTGCTCCTCGGTGGTGGTGGGGTCGGCCGGGCGGCGGCCGTTCGGGAGGGACGTGGGGCGGGAACTGGGGAGGGGGATCGGGCGGGAGATCGGGAGGGGGATCGGGAGGGGACCCGCGCAGGCGGCGGTCACCACAACGGCCTCGGCCCGGCGGCCAGGAGGGAGGCCAGGAGATCGACCGGGCCGGGGCGGTCGACGGTGGCGAGCAGGTGCCCGCCGGGCAGGACCCGGTGGCCGAAGGCGCCCCCGGTGTGGGCGGCCCAGCCGGTGAGGCCGGTGGTGGCGAGCATCGGATCGTCCGCGCCGGCCAGCGCGTACAGCGCGGAGCCGATCGGTGCGTGCGGCCGGTAGTGGTAGGTGGCGCTGACCGCGAGGTCGGTGCGGATGCCGCCGAGGGCGAGCTCGACCAGCTCCGGATCGGCCCGGACCAGCTCCTCCAGGCCGGTCAGGCGCAGGAGTTCGGCGGCGTCGAGGTCCTTGGACTCGCGTTCGGTCCACTCGGCCGGGCTGGGCGCCCCGGCCACCACCACCAGCTCGGGGCGGCGGTCGGCGGGCAGTGCCCGGGCCACCTCGTAGGCGAGCAGGGCGCCGAAGCTCTGCCCGTAGAAGGCCGTCCGGCGACCGGGCCCGAGGTGCGGGTCGAGGGCCCCGGCGACGGCCTCGACCAGGGCGGCGAAGTCGGCGGGCATCGGATCGCGGCTCCGGCCACCGCGCGCCGGCGGGCGCAGCGCCCAGACCTCGGCGGCGGGTGCGAGGGCCCGGGCCAGCGGGGTGAAGGCGGTGGCGTCCCCGCCGGCGTGCGGAAAGCAGAACAGCCTTACGGGGGTGGTGGGTTGGGGTGCGGGGAGGAGGAACCAGTCCCCCTCGGTACGGGGCCGCGTGGCGGGCACGGCCCGGCCACGTGCCGGGGCCGGCCGGTACGGTACGGCACCGGCGGCCGGCCGCGGCCGGGGCGTGATCGGCGGTCTGGCCGCGACGGGCGGATCCGGAACCCCGCCGCCCCCGGCCGGGACCGCGACGGAGGCGACCGGGGCCGGCGCCGCGGCCGGCACGGAGCCGACCGGGCCCCGCACCGAGGCCGCTGCCGTCAGCGGCCCACTGTCGGGCGGGCCCGGGTCCGCGCCGACGGCCGAGCGCGGCCTGGCGGTGATCGGTGGCCGTACCGCGGCGGAGGGACGCGCCGCCGGGGCGGCCGGAGTGGAGCCGGTACGGGCCGGCACCGGGGCGGCCCCCGCGAGCGGCCGGTGGTCGGGCGGGGCGACGGCCGGGCGGGGCGTCGTCGGGCGGGGCGTCGTCGGGCGGGAGGCCGGGCCGGTGCTCATCGGACGGCCGGGCGGCGGGCGGTGAGGGTGGGGCGGGCGGGGGCCGGCGCGGCGGTGGTGGCGTGCTGGACGGCGGCGGTGAAGGCGGCCAGGTCGGCGGCGTCCAGCAGGTGGCGCAGCTGGAGTTCGACGTTGAGCTTGCGGCGCAGCAGGTGGACGACGCGCAGCGCGGCGAGCGAGTGGCCGCCGAGGGTGAGGAAGTCGTCGGTCGGCAGCACCTCGGGGACGCCGAGCACCGTGCGCCACACCTCGGCGACCTGCTCCGCCACTCCCCCGCCGGTGCTCTCCACCACCGGCTCGGCGGCGGGCGCGGGCAGGGCGCGGTGGTCGACCTTGCCGTTCGGGGTGAGCGGCAGCGCGTCCAGCACGGTCAGGGTGCCCGGCACCAGGTGCGTCGGCAGGGTCGCGCGCAGGGCGGTGAGCAGGGCGGCGGGGTCGGCCGACGGGCCGGTGACGTAGGCGGCGAGGCGGGTGTCCCCGGGCGCGGGCTCGTGCACGGTGACGGCGGCGGCGGTGACGCCGTCCAGCGCCGCCACCGCGTGCTCGACCTCGCCGAGCTCGATCCGGAAGCCGCGCAGCTTGACCTGCCGGTCCACCCGGCCGACGTACTCCAGCAACCCCTCGGCGGAGCGGCGGGCCTGGTCGCCGGTGCGGTACATCCGGGCGCCCGCGCCGGACGGGTCCGCGACGAAGCGTCCGGCGGTCAGCCCCGGCCGCCCGGCGTAGCCGTGCGCCAGGCCGGGCCCGCCGAGGTACAGCTCACCGACCGCGCCGGGCTCGGTGACCGGCAGCAGCCGCTCGTCCAGCAGGTGCACCCGGACGCCGGGCAGCGGCTCGCCCAGGTGCGGGCCGGGGCCGGCGATCCGGGCGGCGATCGCGTCGACGGTGCACTCTGTGGGCCCGTACAGGTTGAACGCCTCGACGCCGCCGTCGGCCAGCTCGCGCCAGGTGCGCTCGGGGACGGGCTCGCCGCCCATGAACAGGCGCGGAACGGCCACGTCGCCGCCGAGCAGCGGCTCGCGCAGCAGCTGCCAGTGGGACGGGGTCAGATCGAGGTCGGTGACGGCGTGCTCGGCGAGCAGCGCGGCCAGCCGGGCCGGGTCGGCGCGCCGGGCGTCGTCGACGACGACCAGGGTGTCGCCCCGGCAGATCCGGATCCACTGCTGGACGGAGGCGTCGAAGGAGACGCTGGCGTTCCAGGCGACGACGGACGGCCCGGGCCGGTAGGCGCCGATCCCCTCCAGGCCGTCGGCGAGGTCGGCGACGGCGCCGTGCGGCACCTCGACGCCCTTGGGGCGGCCGGTGGAGCCGGAGGTGTAGATGACGTAGGCGGGGTCCAGCGGGTGCGGGGCGTCCAGCGCGACGGCGGGTGCCTCGGCGTCCGGGCGCAGCACCGCCACCCCGGCCGGGACCGGCGGCGCCGGGTCGGCGCTGACCACGGCGGTGAGCCGGGCGTCGGCGGCCATGAAGGCGATCCGCTCGGCCGGGTAGGCCGGGTCCAGCGGGACGTACGCGGCACCGGCCCGCCAGACGGCGAGCAGCGCGACCGGCAGGTCGAGGGTGCGGGCGAGGTGAACGCCGACCCGGTCGCCGCGCCGGACGCCGCCGGCGCGCAGGGCGGCGGCCAGGGCGGCGGTGCGGCGGTCCAGGCCGGCGAAGTCGAGGCTGCCGTCGGCGGCGTGCACGGCGGGGCGCCCGGGGTGGGCGGCGACGGCGGCGCGCAGCCGGCTCAGCAGGTCGGCGGGAGCGGTGGAGACGGTGGACGGGGCGACGGTGGCCGGCTCCGCGAACGTGGTCATGGCGGGGTACTCCTCGGTGAAGGACGGAACGAAGGGGAACGGCGGTGCTCGAAGTCGGGGGGTGGGAGGCGCGGCCGGGCCCGGAAGGCTGCCCGCGATCGGGCCCGGCGCCGCCCCGTCAGATCCCGGCGGCCAGGGCGGCCAGGGCCGCCGCGTAGGCGTCCATGAACTCCTCCGCCGTGGCGTCGTCGACCAGCGCCCGCTGGTGGTCCACGGCGAGCAGCACCCGTTGGGTGACCGGGTCCTGGATCAGCGAGGCGCCGAAGGTGAAGCTGTTGGGCTCGTGCCGGTAGGTCGGTTCGGTGCCGATCCGGCCGTCCTCGATCCGGGCCGAGCCGAGCCGGCCGAGGGCGTGGAAGCGCAGGTAGCCGAACTGGCTGTCGAGCGCGGTGTCGGCCATCATCCGGGCCAGCCGGGCGAACGGCACCCGGCGGTGCGGCATCATGTCCAGCTCTTCGCGGTGCACGTGGCGCACCAGCGCGGCCAGGTCCTCGCCCGGTTCGGCGACCAGCGGGACGGTGTTGAGGAAGAGCCCGTACACCTCGGTGCCGCCGAGCCGTTCGAGACGGCCGTTCATCGCCAGCCCGGTGGTGACCCGGCGCCGTCCGGTGATGTGGGCGAGGGCGTGCAGATGGGCGGCGAGCGCGACGGACTTGACCGGGACGGCCAGCGCGTCGGCGACGGCCCGCAGCTGCCCGGGCGCGTCCGGCAGCACCCGCTCGACGGTGCGCGGCAGCTCGTGCACGGCCTCGCTGCCCGGCCAGAGCTGGCCGGTGGCGCCGTCGAGCCGCTGGTGCCAGTAGGCGAGCGAGTCCCGGTCGACCGCCGCGGCCCGTTCGACGGCCACGAAGTCGCGGAAGGCGGTGCGCGGCGGCGGGGTGGGCGCGGAGACCGGGTCGGCGGCGAGCGCGGCGTGGCGTTCGAGGATCTCGGTGAGCAGGGAGGTGAAGCTCCAGCCGTCGAGGATCGCGTGGTGCTCGGAGACGGTGAGCTGGAAGGCGGCGGCGGCGAGGCGCTGCACGGTGATCCGGAACAGCGGGGGCGCGGTGAGGTCGAACGGCCGGTCGCGGTGGTGCGCGAAGACGGCCCGGATCTCGGCGTCCTGCTCCTGCCCGGTGCGCCCGCGCAGGTCGGCGAACTCCACCGGGGCGGGCAGGGTGCCGTGCACCAGCTGGAGCGGTTCGCCGTAGCCGGAGAGGTCGAGTCCGGTGCGCAGCACGGCGTGCCGGGCCATCGCCTCGTTGACGGAGCGGCGCAGCGCGGTCTCGTCGAGTGCGCCGGCGAAGCGGTAGGAGTTGACGTTGTGGTAGCTGTCGGTGCCGCCGGCGACCTCCATGTGGAAGACCATCGACAGCTGCATGGAGACCATCGGGTAGGCGTCGACGATGCCGGGCGGAAGCTCGGCGCGGTCGTCCTCGTCGATCAGGGCGAACGGCCGGTCGGCGTCGGGGTCGGCCTCGACGGGCCGGGCGAGCGGCAGCAGGGCGGCGACGGTCGGCGCATTGAAGACGTCGCGCAGCGAGAGCTGCCAGCCGCGGTCGTGCAGGGCGCCGGCCAGCTGGACGGCGCGGATGGAGTCGCCGCCGAGGTGGAAGAAGTCGTCGTGGACGCCGATCCCGGGCACCCCGAGCACCTCCGTCCAGACCGCGGCGAACAGCTCCTCCTCGGGGGTGCGCGGTTCGACGTGCCGGCCGGACCGCTCGGGCGCGGCGCGACCGGGGGCGGGCAGCGCGGCCCGGTCGACCTTGCCGTTGACGGTGAGCGGCAGCGCGTCCAGCACGGTGACGCTCGCCGGGACCATGTACTCGGGCAGCGAGCGGCCGAGGAAGCCGCGCAGGTCCTCGGGGGCGCGGCCGGTGACGTAGGCGGCGAGCCGGTCGTCGTGGACGGTCACCACGCAGGCGTCGACGTCGGGGTGGGCGGCGAGGGCGTTCTCGATCTCGCCGAGCTCGATCCGGAAGCCGCGCAGCTTGACCTGGAAGTCGGCGCGGCCGACGTACTCCAGGCCGCCGTCCGGCAGCCGCTTGGCGACGTCGCCGGTGCGGTAGAGGCGGGCGCCGGGCGGGCCGGTGGGATCGGCGACGAAACGGCCGGCGGTGAGGCCGGGGCGGCCCCAGTAGCCGTGCGCGAGGCTGCCGCCGCCGATGTACAGCTCGCCGGGGACGCCGGGCGGGCAGGGGCGCAGCCAGTCGTCCAGGACGGCGGCGGTGAGGTGTGGCATGGGCTCGCCGATGAGGCTGCGCTCGAAGCCCGCGCCGCCCTCGGCGACGTCGTGGATCGTGACGTGGACGGTGGTCTCGGTGATGCCGTAGAGGTTGCAGAGCCGGGCGGGCGGCAGCGGGTCGAGCTCGTGCCAGCGCTGGACGACGCCGGGGTCCAGGGCCTCGCCGCCGAGCATGATCCAGCGCAGTGCGGGCAGTTCGCGGGGGTGGCGGCGCAGGGCCGGTTCGAGCTGGCGCAGCGCGGACGGGGTGAGGCACAGGTGGGTGACCCGCCGCCGGTCGAGGAGCTCGGCGAACTCCTCGGGCGAGCGGCTGGTCAGGTAGGGCACGACGACCAGCCGGGCGCCGTGCAGCAGCGCGCCCCACAGTTCCCAGACGGTCCAGTCGAAGGCGTAGCTGTGGAAGAGCGTCCAGGTGGTGTCGGGGCCGAAGCCGAAGTGGTCGCGGCCGGAGTCGAGCAGCCGGCTGACGTGCTCGTGGGCGACGCCGACGCCCTTGGGGCGGCCGGTGGAGCCGGAGGTGAAGATCAGGTAGGCGAGGTCGCCGGGTCGGCCGGCGGCGGGCGGACGGGTGTCGGGGTGGGCGGCGATCTCGGCGGCCCGCGCGGTGAGGTCGAGGGTCTGCCAGGGGCCGTCGGGGGCGCGGTCGGGGCGGTCGGTGAGGACGGCGGTGACGGCGGTGTCGCCGAAGACCAGGGCGGCCCGGTCAGCGGGGGCGGCGAGGTCGACCGGCACGTAGGCGGCGCCGGTCTTGAGCACGGCGAGGATCGCCACGGGGACGGCGACGGTGCGTTCCAGCAGCAGGCCGACCCGGTCGCCGGGGCGTACCCCGCGGGCGCGCAGGGCGTGGGCCAACCGGTTGGCGCGGCGGTCGAGTTCGGCGTAGTCCAGGCTCTCGGTGCCGTCGTCGACGGCCGGCCGCGCGCCGTGCTCGTCGACGGCCCGCTCGAAGAGGTGGTGCAGGCAGTGGCCGGGCTCCGGCCGGGCGGGGCGGGGCCGCTGCCCGGCCGCGGGGGCGGCGGTGAGCCGCAGCACGGTGGCGTCGGGGTCGGCGAGGGCGGCGTCCAGCAGGGCCGCGTAGTCGGCGGCGAGGCGGCGGACGGTGGCCGCGTCGAAGAGGTCGGTGCTGTACTCGGCCTCGCCGCGCAGCTCGCCGCCGCCCTCCTCGGTGGGTTCGAAGACGGACCAGGTGAGGTCGAACTTGCTGGTGCCGTTGGAGCGGACGGTGCGCCGGGCGGTGGCGGCGCCGAGGGCGAGCGGGGCGTCGTCCGCGCCGTGGGCGCCGAACACCACCTGGACCAGCGGCGGGTGCTGCGGGGCGCGGGCGATGCCGAGGTGGTCGACCAGCTGGTCGAACGGCACGTCGAGGTAGCCGAAGGCGTCGAACGCGCCGTCCTGGAGGTCGGCGACCAGCGTACGGAAGGTCGCGCCCGGCGCAAGCCGGATGCGCAGTGGCAGCAGGTTGACGAAGTAGCCGAGCAGGTCGGCGAGTTCGGGGCGGTTGCGGGTGGTGACCGGGGTGCCGACGAGCAGGTCGTCGGCACCGGTCCAGCGGTTCAGCAGCAGCGCGAAGGCGGCGAGCTGGACGGTGAACGGGGTGGCGCCCTCCTGTTCGGCCAGCGCCCGGACGCGGGCGGCGGTGCCGGGGGCGAGGCCGAAGTGCTCGGTGGCGCCGCGCTCGCCGCGCTGGGCGGGCCGGGGGCGGTCACCGGGCAGGTCGAGCAGGGCGGGGGCGCCGTCGAGGCGGTCCTTCCAGTAGGCGAGGTGCTCCTCGTAGGAGGTGTGCCGCTCCTCCTCGGCCCAGTCGGCGTACCGGGTGGTGAGGGCCGGCAGCTCCGGGGTCCGCTGCTCGGCCAAGGCCCGGTAGGACTCGGCGAGTTCGCGCTCGAAGAGCTCGGCGGACCAGCCGTCCCAGATGATGTGGTGGACGACGAACAGCAGGGTGGTGCGCTCGTCGGCCAGCCGGACCGCCTCGGCGCGCAGCAGCGGGCCGGTCGCGAGGTCGAACGGCTCGGCGGCCCGTTCGGCGATCAACCGCTCGGCACGGGCGGCCCGTTCGGCCTCCGGGAGGGAACGCAGATCGGAGACGGCGAGCGGCACGGCGAGGGTGTCGTGGACGGTCTGGCGCGGCCCGTCGGGGTGCAGGGCGAAGGTGGTGCGCAGCACCTCCTGGCGGGCGGTGACGGCGTCCAGGGCCCGGGCGAGCAGGGCGAGGTCGAGCGGGCCGGTGACGTCGTACGTCCAGGGGGTGGTGTAGGTGACGGCCCGCGGGTTCAGGCGGTCGAGGAACCAGAGGCCGCGCTGGAGGCCCGAGACGGGCGCGCTGCGGGCCGGTTCGGTGCGGGCCGGCGCGGCCCCTGGGGCGGTGGGCGGGTTCATGGCCTCGCTCCTTCCGGGCGGACGGGTGTCGGGGCGGATGTCGGGGACGGTCAGGGCGCGGGTGTCGGGGCGGGCCGTCATCACGAGGCCAGCCGTTCGGCGATGGCGCCCACGGTGCGGCCGCGGAACACCACCTGCGGAGGCACCCGGGTCCCGGTCTGCTGCGAGAGCTTCATCGCGACCCGCACCGCCGCCAGCGAATTGCCGCCGATGCGGAAGAAGTTGGCGTCCGGCCCGAGGTCCTCCGGCAGGTCCAGGACGGCCCGGACGGCGTCGGCGACCAGCCGTTGGCGCGGGGTGAGCGGGTCGGCCGGAGCGGCGGCCCGGCGCTCGGCGGGGGCCGGCAGGGCCCTGCGGTCGACCTTGCCGTTGGGGTTGAGCGGAAGTGCGTCCAGCACGTCGAGGGTGGCGGGCACCATGTGCTCGGGCAGCAGCCCGGCCAGGTGGTCCAGCAGCGCCTCCGGGCCGGCCCCGCCGGCACCCGGGTCGAGCGTGACGTAGGCGGCGAGCCGGTGGTCGCCGGGGGCGGGCTCGTACACGGTGACGGCGGCCTCCCGGACGGCGGGGTGGCGGGTCAGCGCGTCCTCGATCTCGCCGGGCTCGACCCGGAAGCCGCGGACCTTGACCTGGTCGTCGATCCGGCCGGTGATCTCCAGCAGCCCGTCCGGGCGCCGGTGGCCGAGGTCGCCGGTGCGGTAGAGCCGCTCGCCGGGGACGCCGAACGGGGAGGCGACGAAGCGCTGGGCGGTCAGCCCGGGCCGGCCGACGTAGCCGTGGGCGAGGCCGCCGCCGGCCGCGTAGAGCTCGCCGGTGGTGCCGTCGGGGACGGGCTCCAGCCGCTCGTCCAGGACGTGCACGGCCTTGCCGTGCAGCGGGCGGCCGATCGGGATGGCGGCGCCGGCGGCGTCCTCCGGGGTGGCCCGGTGGCAGGTGGTGAGGCCCAGGCTCTCCACCGGGCCGTAGCCGTTGGCGACCACCAGGTCCGGGTACTGGCCGAGCGCCTTGCCGACGTGGGTGACGGAGGCCCGCTCGCCGGCCGTGAAGGCCACCTTGAGGTCGTCGTAGGTCTCCGGGAACTCCTCCAGCAGGAAGTTGAACAGGCTGGCGGAGAGCTGGAGCTGGGTGACGCCGTGGCGCCGGGTCAGCTCGGCGATGGCCTGCGGGTCGGGCCGCTGGCCGGGCTGCAGCACGCAGACGCCGCCGAAGGCGAGCGCGCCGTACAGCTCCAGGGCGAAGGCGTCCCAGGAGACCGGGGAGCACTGCAGCCAGACCTCCTCGGGGCCGAAGCGGGCGTAGTCCTGGCCGAGGTAGGTGGTGGTGAGCGCGCGGTGCGGCACGGCGGCGCCCTTGGGGCGGCCGGTGGAGCCGGAGGTGAACATCACGCAGGCGAGGTCGTCGCCGGTGACGGAGACGCCCGGGTTGTGGCCGGGACGGGCCGCGACGGCGGCGGCCTCGGCGTCCAGGTCGAGGTGGTGGGCGATGGGGAACGGCGGGCTCGCGTGGCGGTGGGTGACCAGCAGCGAGGCCCCGCAGTCGGCGACCGCGCCGGCCAGCCGCTCGGCCGGGAAGTCCGGGTCGAGCAGGGTGTAGGCGGCGCCGGTCTTGAGCGCGGCGAGCAGCGCGACCACCAGGTCCGGTCCGCGCTCGACCAGCACGGCGACGGTGTCGCCGCGGCCGGTCCCGGACTCGGCCAGGTGGTGGGCGAGCCGGTTGGCCCGGGTGTTCAGCTCGCCGTAGCCGAGCCGCTGTTCGCCGGAGACGAGGGCGAGCGCGTCCGGGGCGGCGGCGGCCCGGGCCTCGAACAGGGCGTGCACGGGCGCCTCGACGGCGGTGGCCAGGGTGCCCAGCCAGGCCTCGCACAGCTCGGCCATGGTGGCGGGATCGAACAGGTCGGAGTCGTACTCGAAGCGGCCGGTGAAGTCGGTGCCCCGGTCGTCGACGGAGATCGACAGGTCGAAGCGGGAGACCGGGTTGGAGTACAGCTCGCGGGTCACCTCGAAGCCGCCGACGGTCAGTGGGCGGGTGTCCAGCGGGTGCAGCTCCAGCAGCACCTGGCAGAGCGGGTTGCGGTTCTCGGCGCGGTCGTCCTCGCGGCCTTCCAGGACGCTCGCCGCGATGTCGTCGAACGGAGCCTCCTGGTGGCGGTAGCCGCCGATCGCCACCTCGCGGACGTGCCGGACCAGCTCCCGGAAGTCCATGGACTCGTCGATCCGCACCCGCAGCGGCAGCAGGTTGACGAAGTAGCCGACCAGGGCGTCGAGTTCGGCCCGGCCGCGGACGCTCACCGGGGAGCCGAGCACCAGGTCGCGCTGCCCGGTGCGCCGGTGCAGGGTGAGCGCGAGGCCGGCCAGCAGCACCATGAACGGGGTGGCGTCCTCGCTGCGGGCCAGCGCCCGGACGGCCTCGGCGACCGGGCGCGGCATCGAGAAGCGGTGGAAGTCGCCGCGGAATCCCTGCACTTCGGGCCGGGGGTGGTCGGTGGGCAGCGCGGGCTCGGTCGGGGCGTCGGCCAGCTGCTCGCGCCAGTGGGCGAGTTGGCGTTCGGCGTGCTCCGGGTCCCGGTAGAGCCAGGCGCTGTAGTCGGCGTACTGGACGGCGGGCTCGGGCAGCTCGGCCGGGCGGCCCGCGGCCAGTTCCTGGTACAGGGCGGCGAGTTCGCCCTCCAGGACGGGCAGCGAGCCCTCGTCCCAGACGATGTGGTGGCAGAGCAGCAGCAGGGTGGCGGTGGCGCCGGTGCGGTAGAGGTGGGCGCGCAGCAGCGGTCCGTGCTCCAGGTCGAAGGGGACCAGGGCGGCCTCGGCGACCAGGGCGTCGAGGCGCCCGGCCTCCGTGTCGGTCACCGTGAACGGCACCTCCACCGCGGGGTGGACCAGCTGGCGCGGGCCGTCGTCGGCCAGTTCGAAGGTGGTGCGCAGCGCCTCGTGCCGCGCCACCACGCCTTCCAGCGCCCGCCGCAGCAGCTCCGGGTCGACCGGGCCGGCGAAGCGGAACACCCAGGGCACGATGTAGGTCGGCGCCTGCGGGTTCCACTGGTCGAGGAACCAGAGGCCGCGCTGGTACGGGGACAGCGGCGCCGAGACGGCCCCGGCCCGGGTCAGCGGCGGGCGCTCGCCACCGGCGGAGGCGGTGACGGCGGCGGCGAACTCGGCCAGCGTCGGGGCGTCGAAGATGGTGTACGGGGAGATCATGCCGAAGACGTCGAAGACCCGGCCGACCACACGCACGGCGGTGAGCGAATCACCGCCCAGGTGGAAGAAGTTGTCGTCGGCGCCGACCTCGGGCACGCCCAGCACGTCCGCCCAGACGGCGGCGATCAGCTGCTCGGCGGGGGTGCGCAGCGGGCGGCCAGCCGGGGCGGCGGCGGCCGTGGAGCGCGGTTCGGGCAGGGCGGCGCGGTCGATCTTGCCCCCGGCGGTCAGCGGGAAGGCGTCCAGCACCGTGACGGTGGCGGGGACCATGTGCTCGGGCAGCCGCTCGGCCAGGTGGGCGCGGAGCGCGGCGGGGTCGGGGGCGTCGCCGGTGACGTAGCCGGCGAGCCGGCCCTCGTGGGCGACGACCACGGCGGCGGCGACGCCGGAGTGGGCGGCGAGCAGCTGCTCGATCTCGCCGGGCTCGACCCGGAAGCCGCGGATCTTCAGCTGGTGGTCGGCGCGGCCGACGAACTCCAGCGGGGCGTCCGGGCCCTCACGGCGCACGACGTCGCCGGTGCGGTACATCCGGGCGCCCGGCTCGGGCGCGAACGGGTCGGCGACGAACCGGCCCGCCGTCAGGCCCGGGCGGCCGTGGTAGCCGGAGGCGAGCAGCGGCCCGCCGAGGTACAGCTCGCCGGCCTCGCCGGGGGCGGTGACCGGGCGGAGCCGGTCGTCCAGCACGTAGGCGCGGCGCTCGCCGAGCGGGGTGCCGATCGGGACGACGTCCGACGCCCCCTCCGCGTCCGACGCCCCCTCCACGGGTCCCGCCAGGCGGTGGGTGGTGGCGGTGATCACGGTCTCGGTGGGCCCGTAGGCGTTGAGCAGCGGCACGCCGGTGGCGGCCCACCAGCCGGCGGCGGTGTCCGGGTACAGCCGGTCGCTGCCGGAGATCATCAGGCGCAGGGTCCGCGGGGCGCGGCCCCGGGCGCGCAGCGCCGTCACCAGCTCCTGGAAGTAGCCGGCGGCGAGGTTGGCCACGGTGACGCGCTCGGCGTCCAGCAGGTCCAGCAGGGCGTCCGGGCCGAGCAGCTGCTGCTCGGGCACGAGCAGGCAGGCGCCGGCGGACAGGGCGGTGAGCGTCTGTTCCACGGCGACGTCGACGGTGGGGCGGGCGAGGTGCAGCACGGTGTCGTCGGCGGTGAGGCCGAAGCGGTCGACGGCCGCCGCCAGGTGCCCGGTCAGCGCGGCGAGCGGCACGTGCACGCCCTTGGGGCGGCCGGTGGTGCCGGAGGTGTAGATGAGGTAGCCGGGGGCGGGCACGGCCGCGGCCTCGCCGGAGGGTGCGTCGCCGGAGGGTGCGAACTCGGTGAGTTCGCCGTCGACGAGGGCGAGGGTGGCGCCGGCGTCCTCGCGGATCCAGCGGTTGCGCTCCTCCGGGGCCTCCCGGTCCAGCGGCAGGCAGGTGGCCCCGGCGCGCAGGGCGGCGAGCAGGCCGACCAGGTGGTCCAGCCGGTCGCGGCCGGTGACGGCCACCGTCCGCCCCGGGGCGATCCGGGCGGCGAGGGCGCCGCTCAGTGCGTCCAGCTCGCGGTAGCGGACGGTCCGATCGCCGAGCCGTACGGCCGGCCGGTCCGGGAACCGGCGCGCGACGGATATGAAGGGGAAACCGCTAGATTCCATCATCCAACCCCGATGAATTGACGACGCTGCGGGCAGTGATCTCGACGATAGGGCGGCTTTCCGGCGCCGATCGGCAGAATTTCCGGAAGACCATCGGCAGTTTCAACTGCCGCTTGCTGCACAGGAGTTGGGGAAAAGCGCGCGGCCCGCCGGGGCGCACGGGGGCGCCTCGGCGGGCTCTGCGGGAATGCGCTCTCTTCGATTGTCGGGCGGCCCGGAACTACCCGGGGAATTCCGCGGACCACACGTCGGCGCGGTCCACCGCGGCCGGCGAGTACTTCCCGAGCGCGCTGATCAGCAGCCGCAGTTCGAGCGCCAGGCAGTCGGTGAAGCGGATCAGCCCCGCCTGCGGATCCTCGGCGGCGGCCAGCAGGGCCGCCCGGCCCAGGCCCACCGCCCGGGCGCCCAGCGCCAGGCTCTTGACCGCCCGGCCGCCCTCCCACATCCGCCCCGAGACCAGCAGACAGGGCGGCGGCCCGGCGAGCGCCAGCCGGCGCAGGCACTCCGCCAGCGGCAGCCCGACCTGCGCCGGGAAGGCACCCGGCGCCCAGCCGGTACCGCCCTCCGCGCCGTCCACGGTGACGGCGTCCGCACCCGCCTCGGCGGCCACCCGGGCGGCCTCGGCGACGTCCCGGCCGGGGTGCAGCTTCACCCAGACCCGGGCCCGGGGGAAGTTGTTGCGCATCAGCCGCACCTGCTGGCGCAGGATCTCGGCGGTGAAGGTGCCCGGCGTACTGGCCCGCAGCACCCGGCCGTCCTCGCCGAAGACCGGGTCCAGGCCGTAGCGGTCGCCGAGCCGGGCGGCGGCCTCGGCGTCCAGCACGGTCATCCCGCCGAGTCCCGGCTTGGCGCCCTGCCCGACCTTCAACTCGAAGGCGAGGCGGCCCGATTCGAGCAGCGGCAGGGCCGCCGGGTCGCTGTAGAGGAGGTTCCACACCTCGGCGTCGGCGTCCTCGGTGGACTGCTGGACGGCCACCCCGCCCAGGCCGTCGGGGAGTTGCTCCGCGTAGGCGCGCAGTCGGCCGAGCAGCGCCCGGTCGGCGTCCTCGCCGAGCCGGCCGTAGCCGTTCACCGGGACGACGTTCTCGCCGATCACCATCGGCAGGCCGAGCGCGCCCGCCTGCCGGCTGAGCGCCAGACCGAGGTCCCCTCCGGCCGCCCGGGTGGAACCGGTCGCGGACACGTAGACCGGCAGGGCTGAGGTGAACCCGCCGATGGCAGTGGTGAGTTCGACGTCCCGGTAGTCGGGTTCGCGGCCCAGGTCGATCAGCTTGGCCAGCCGCTGCGGCACGAACACCGGCGGCACGATCCGCAGCGCGTCGAGGGCGTCCGACGCGTCCGCCGACCCGGCGCCGCCGGCCGGGCGCTCGGCGCCGAACAGCACCTGCCCGTAGCTGCCGGGCGGCGGGAAGGCCGCCGCCGTCCCGGCCCGGGCCCGCTGCCGGACCTCCTCCTCGGGGAAGCCGGGTGCGCTCAGGTCGCTCACGGCGACACCACCCCGGCCACCTTGGGGAAGGCGCTGGCCTGCCAGACCGCGTCCAGCCCGGCGACGTAGCGGGTCAGCCGCTCGACGCCGATGCCGAAGCCGGCGCTGCCGGGCACGCCCTCGCGGACCAGGTCCAGGTACCAGCGGTACTTCTGCGGGTTCTCCCCCGTCTCGCGCATCCGGGTGACGATCTCGGCGTAGTCGTTGGTGCGCTGGCTGCCGCTGCACAGCTCGCCGTAGCCCTCGGCCGCGATGAGGTCGAAGTTCCGCAGCAGGCCCGGGTCCTCGGGGTTCTCTCGGTCGTAGAAGCCGCGCGAGCCCTTGGGGTAGTCGGTGACGAAGAACGGCCGGTCGCGCTGCGCCGAGAGCAGCGCCTCGCCGGCCCAGTCGAGTTCGGCGTCCGGGCTCTGTGGGTGGCCCAGGCCCCGCAGCTCGGTGACCGCTTCGGCGTGCCGCATCCGGCCGAAGGAGCCCTTCAGCAGATCGGCGAACGCGTCGGTGTCGCGGCCGAGTTCGGCGAACTCCTTGGGCAGCTCGCGCACCGCGCTGCCGACCATGTGCACCACCAGCTCCTCCACCAGCCGGACGGCGTCGTCCCGGCTCGCCCCGGCCATCTCGACGTCCAGCTGGTGGAACTCGGCCAGGTGGCGGCTGGTCCCGGCGGTCTCCAGCGGCTCCAGCCGGACGTTCGGCGCGATGCAGAAGATCTTGTCGAAGGCCAGCAGCGAGGCCTGCTTGTAGAGGATCGCGCTGGTCATCAGCTTGTAGCGGTGGCCGTAGAAGTCGATGTCGACCTGCTTGGAGCCGCGCGAACCGGGGTCGGTGACCGGGCCGATGATCGGCGGGAGCAGTTCGGTGAAGCCCCGGCCGCGCAGGTACTCGCGGGCGGCCGAGAGCAGGTGGTGCTGGAGCCGGAGCGCGGCGCGGGTGGTCGGAGAGGTCAGGTGGCGGCCGGGGTCCGGGAGCGTCGCGGCGGCGGTCGCGGGGGTGGGCCCGTCGGTGGTCATGGCGTGATGAGTCCCAACTCTCGTGGTGCGGCGGGTGTTCGGGCGGGTTCCGGGGCTTCGGTGGCGCGGCTGTCGTAGCGCCACTGGACGTGGGAGAGCGCGCCGAGCAGGTCGGAGGAGCCGAGGATCGGCGGACGCGGGCCGCCGGAGAGGCCGGCGATCGGCATCGCGCCGACGTCCGACCAGTGCAGCCGCCCGTCCGGGCCGAGCGAGCTGCGGGCCCGGCCGGCGTTGTCGGGGTGCAGGCAGTAGGGCACGTCCAGGTAGCCGGCCGCGAAGGCGCGGACCAGGGCCCGGCCGATGTCGGCGTCCAGCTCCAGCACGGCGCCGATCAGCGCCCGCGCCTCCGCCTCGATGCCGGTGTCGGGCACGGCGAGCGGCGGGCGCGACGGCTCGGCGTTGGCGGCCACGGCGGCCGTCTCCAGCGCCCGGACGTTCTCGGCGACGGTCGGGATCCGGTGCGCCTCGGCGGTCGTCTTCACGATCAGCCGGGCCGCCCCGGTGCGCACCGCCAGCCGGGCGGCGTCCTCCAGCAGCAGCCGGGCTCCGCCGGGCGTGCGCGGGAAGACGCCCATGTAGGCGTAGAGCACGAGGTGGTGGTCGACGTCGGGCAGCAGCTCGTCGGCGAGGCGGCCGAGCACGGTGAGCGCCTCCTCGTCCTGGCGCGGGTCGGGCTGCTGGGCGTAGCTGAGCGAGACGCTGCGCAGCCCGTGCTGCCGGAAGAACAGCGCCTCCAGCAGGCTCGTCGCGATCAGCAGGCTCGGCGGGCAGAGCTGGCCCATCAGGCAGCCGCCGAACGTCTCAAGGTGCGGTTCGGCGCCGAACTCGCGGATCGAGGCGAGCAGTTCGCAGCTGCGCCGCCAGCTCTCCACCGCCTCGCGCAGCGGGGTGCGGCTGTAGGGCAGGCAGTAGGAGACCGGGCCGCCCTCGGTGGCGTCCAGGCCGACCGCGAGCAGCGCGCGGACGATGTGCTCGGGCAGCGCCGAGCCGTGCCGGACCTGCACCGGGAAGCCCTCGCCGGCGACCCCGCGCAGCACCGCCCGGGTGACGTCCACCGGGTGGCCGGCGATCGGGTAGCCGTTCAGCCCGACCCCGTCGGCCAGCGCGCGGCGGGCGGCGGCGAGGTCGCCGGTGCGGGTGTAGCTGTCCAGGGTGATGGTGCCGACGGTGACGGCGTCCGCGCCCCGGGTGGCGAGCAGGCCGTCGCGCATCCGCAGCGGGTCGGCCATGCCCATCCGGGGCTGGACCACCAGGGCGCCGGCGGCCCTGGCCCGGGCGACGAAGGCGCCGAAGCCGGCTCTGACGGGGCGGGAGCCGCCGGGCGCGGCGGGGGCGAGGGCGCTCACCGCGGCACCCCGGAGACGCTCGCCACGGGCAGGGACAGCGACAGTGCGGGGACGGGCAACGCGGCGGTGGGCTGGGCGGCGGCGGGCAGCGAGCCCACGAAGGCGCGGAAGTCGGCGACCGACCGGCCCTCCTCGAAGACCCCGTCGAACCCGGCGGCGAGCAGCGACCGCTGCCGCTCCGGGTCACCGGGGCCGGCGATGGACAGCTTTCCGCCGATCACCGTGGGCGTGCGGCCCAGTTCGGGACAGGCCCGCAGCGCGCGGATCACCCGCAGGCCGTCGTGGTGGCCGTGCCCGTTGACGCTGCTGAGCACGATGAGGTCCGGCGCGACCCGGCGGCACTCGGCGACCAGCAGTTCGTCCGGTACGCACGCCCCCAGGTTGGTGACCCGGTGGCCGAGCTCCTCCAGCAGCAGTTGCAGGAAGACCAGGTTCCAGGTGTGCGAGTCCGAGGCCATGGTCGACACGACGACCTCCAGCCCGGCCGGTTCGGCCGCTGCGCGCTGCTGCTCCAACTGGTCCACGGCGCAAACCCTCTGTGTCGGTGAGTGATGGACAGAACGCTAGGGAGGATCCGGCCGGCGGACCGGCAGCTCACCCGGCAGGAAGCGGGCAGTATCGGCGGCACCCCGGCGCCGCGCGGAAGGACGGGTGCGCCGGACGACGGGTGTCAGCTCGCCGTCGCGAGCACCGGGTACGCCCCGGCGGCGCCGAACAGGCGGCGGCACAGGTTCAGCACGGTGAACCGCACGCCGTCGCGGGCGGGGACGCTGCGGATGAGCCCACTCGCCAGCAGCTCGTGCACGGCGGCCAGCGACTCCTGCGGAGGCCGCCCGCTCAGCTCGACGGCGTCCTCCCCGGACCAGTCCCCCGGTTCGGCGGCCAGCCGCGCCAGCAGGTCGCGCTGGCCCATCGTCAGCCGGTCGAGCGCCGCGTCCAGGGCCTCGCCGACCCCGCCGCGCCCGCCGAACCCGGCCGGGGGAGGCGCCAGCTGGAACGGCCCCTCGGCCAGCCTGGCCACCAGCTGGCGCGGGGAGAGCACCGTCGACCAGCCGGCGGCCAGCTCCAGCGCGCCCGGCAGGCCGTCGAGCTGGCGGCAGAGCGCGGCCACCGCCGGTGCCTCCTCGGGCTCCAGCCGGTAGCCGGGGCGCAGCCGGCGCAGGTGGGACAGCAGCAGCCGGACGGCGCCCACCTCGGCGAGCGCCAGCGGATCGTGGTCGAGTTCCGGCGCCGGGGTGGGCAGCGGGGCGAGCGGGATCACCTGGCCGCCGGGCAGCGGCTGCGCGACCCGGGCGGTGATCAGCACCCGCAGGCCGGGGCAGCGCTGGAACAGCTCGTCCAGCAGCGCGGGCTCCACGCCGGTGTCGGCGCCGTCCAGGACCAGCAGGGTGGGGCGGGTGCCGATCGCCCGGGCCAGCTCGGCGCGCCGTTCGGGGCCCATGCCGGGCCGGCTGGCCCAGTCCGTCCAGCGCACCGACCAGCGTGCCGTGCGGTGCAGCCGGCAGGCCGCCTCCAGCACCAGTCTGGTCTTGCCGACCCCGCCGAGGCCGGTCACCGTGACCAGCCGGTCGCCGTGCACGGCGAGGGCGTCGGTCAGCGCGTCGACCTCCGGCTCCCGGCCGACGATCGCGGCACGGGCCACCGGCGGGGCGGCCGGTTCGTCGCGCGGGTCCTCGGCGAGCGTCTGGCGGCGCGCGGCCGCCTCGAACACCGTGCGGCTGCGGCCCTCCAGCCGCAGCGCGTCGGCCAGCAGCCGGACCGTCTCCTGCCGGGGGCGCTGCACCCGTCCGCTCTCCATGTCGCGGATCGCCCGGACGCTCAGGGTCGCGTGATCGGCGAGCACCTGCTGGGTCAGGCCGATGCGCTCGCGCCGGATCCTGAGCAGCTCTCCGAAGCCCGCCGTCGAGTGCAGGGTGTGAACGCCGTCCATGCTCCGTCCGCCTTCCGTGGGTTGGCCAACTACCGGGGACCAGGGGCTCGGTCCGCCGTGCGGCGTACCGAGGGCGGCGCCGAACGGTGGTGACCGTCGACCCGGGGTTCCCCTGCCGCAGATGGTCCACGGCCCTGCTCTACGGCCGATCAACGGCCGATCACCGCGGGTTCACGACACCTCCGCATCGTCCACGAACCCTCCCGACGAGGGGCGCGACGCATCCGGGGCCGGCACGGGGCTGGGCATGGGGCGGGCATGGAGCCGGCCCGGGCGTACCGCATCGGGGAACGGTACGACCGGGCCGGTGATCGGGGGCGGAGCGTCAGACGCGCTGCATGCCCGGGTTGTAGGCCTCGGTGACGAAGGAGGCGGCGGTGCTGACGGTGCCGCCCGGGCGGGTGATGTGCGAGATCACCCGGTAGTCGGCCCGCGCGTGCTCCTCGTCGAGCGTGATCGTGGTGTAGCCGCGCCGCCCGTCGTAGAACTTCATGTGCGGGTTGGCCGCCGTCAGGGTGCCCCAGTTGCCCGGGTGCTCCTCGCCGTCGCCGTCGCTGGCGATCGAGGTGCCGACGATCTCGACGCCGACGGTCCGCGAGTTCGGGTCGTCGAAGTTGCGCTTGACGTCCATCGCGTAGGCGACGTGCACGTCACCGGTGAGGATGACGAGGTTCTCGACGCCGATGTCCTCGACGCCGGCCAGCAGCCGCTCACGGGCGGCCGGGTAGCCGTCCCAGGCGTCCATGGACAGCTTGGAGGTCGCCGCGGTGGTGTTCTTCCGGCGGGAGAAGACCACCTGCTGCGGGACGACGTTCCACACCGCCTTGGACTTGCGGAAGCCGTCCAGCAGCCAGCGCTCCTGGGTGGCGCCCATCAGGGTGCGGGTCGGGTCCTCCGACTCCGGGGTGGGGAACTGCCAGCCGTCGCCGTTGGCCTGGTCGGAGCGGTACTGGCGGGTGTCGAGGATGTCGAACTGCGCCAGCTTGCCGTAGTGGTGGCGGCGGTACAGCTTGAGGTCGGTGGCGTCGGGCTTGGGCATGCGCAGCGGCATGTTCTCCCAGTACGCGCGGGTGGCGGCGGCGCGGCGGGCGACGAAGGCCTCCACCGACTGGTTCTTCTCGGGGATGCCCGCGGCGTAGTTGTTCTCGACCTCGTGGTCGTCCCAGGTGACGTACCAGGCGTGCGCGGCGTGCGCGGCCTGCAGGTCGGGGTCGAGCTTGTAGAGGGCGTACCGCAGGCGGTAGTCCTCCAGGTTGGTGGTCTCGTGGTTGAACAGCGCCGGCAGGGTGCGGTCGGTGTACTTGCGGTCGCCGCCGACGGCGTCGATGCCGTACTCGTAGATGTAGTCGCCGACGTGGAAGACGGCGTCCAGGTCCTCGTTCGCCAGGTGCTTGTAGGCGGTGAAGTAGCCGTCCTCGTAGGCCTGGCAGGAGACCAGGCCGAAGCGGACCTCGTCGATCTTCCGGCCGCGCGCCGGTGAGGTGCGGGTGCGGCCGACCGGGCTGACCCAGCTGCCGACCTTGAAGCGGTACCAGTGGACGCGGTCCGCGTCGAGGCCGTCGACGTCGACGTGCACGGCGTAGTTGAACTCGGCGTAGGCCTTGGCGGTGCCGCGCCGGGCGACCTTGCGGAAGGCCTCGTCGCGGGCGATCTCCCAGTCGACCTTGACCACACCGGTGGGCGGCAGGCCGTTGCCGGGCTCCAGCGGGCGGGGGGCCAGACGGGTCCAGAGCACGACGGCGTCGCTGAGCGGGTCACCGGAGGCGACGCCGAGGGTGAACGGGTTCTCGGTCAGCGCGCGGGGCGCGATCTCGGCGTCGGCGGCGTGGGCACTCGGCAGGTTGGTGGTGAACGCCAGCGCGGCGGCGGCCGAGGTGACGGTCAGGAAGCGGCGGCGGCCGATCCCCAGCCGGGTCGCGGCCTCCCGGAACTGCTGGTCGTGCGAGGCCTGGTCGTCTGTGCGAGCCATGGGTCTGGACTGCCTTCCGTACGCTGGGCATGACCGGCGGGTGACACCGGCTGTGTACGGAGGGTATTGGAGTGGACCCCGCGGTACGGCGAGCGTCGCGGCCCCTGCGCAGAAGTGATCATCAGGTGATGACAGCAGCCGAATCGGGCAATCGGACGATAATGCCCCCTCACCACCGACGGGCCGTCGGACCGTGGGCGCCGCCGCACCGACGGGCCGGCACGGCGCCCGTAACCGAATGGGGCGGCCGGCGCGGACCCGCCCGCCCCACTCGGCCTGCCGGCCCCGCCCGCTCGCGGATGGGCGGGCGCCGCCCGTCCCTCCACCGCGAGCGGGTGGCCGTCCGCGAACACGGCCTCCCGGCCTGTGCGGACGCCGACCAGCAGGTCTTCGATCGGGCTCCGGTGACCAGCGCTCGAAAGCGCCCCGGAACACCGCGAGCACGCCCGCCCACCGTAGCGCTCCCCGACCGGCGTGTCAGGGCAACCACCTTGAGCGGAAGGCGAGTTCGGCGGGAACCCCGAACGTGATCACGACCGCGAACGAGCCGCAGCCAATCACGCCGCGGCACCCGGCCGCAAATCGGGCACCACGGGCCGACGGACCGTCATGGACCTGACTCACCAACGGGGTTCGGCGGTTCCGCCGACGCGGCCCCGACCGCTCCGGCACGCTTCCGCCCGGTGAAATCCCCGGGCGGACACATTTCCGGGCCACCGATATTCCGGCAAACGGCCGGTATCGTTCCGTTTCTTCAGAACGACTTCATACAGCCGAAACAGCCCACGCTTTCTTCGCCGCCGACCGGGTGCTAGCCTCGCTTCAATCTCGCGCCGCTTGAACCGCCCTTTACCCGGGTGATTCACCGTCGGAAATCCTGGACAGCCATGCAAGCCACCCCGTTTCGGTAATCCTGAAAGGGTTCAGCATGTCCGCTTCCGCCAGCTCCCCCGCCACCCCCGTCGGCCCCGGCCTGCTCACGCCGCGGCCGATCGTCGGGCTGCTCACCGACTTCGGGCTCGTCGACGACGCCGTCGGCATCTGCAAGGGCATGGTGCTCAGCATCGCCCCGCACGCCAACATCGTCGACGTCACGCACGACGTCACGCCGTTCGACATCTACGAGGCCGGCCTGTACATCCGCGACTCGTTCCGCTACTTCCCGCCCGAGGCGGTCTTCGCCTGCGTCACCTTCCCGCACACCGGCGTCCAGGACAACGCGATCGGGGTGCGCACGCCCCAGGGGCACACCTACTTCGCCCCCGACAACGGACTGCTCACCCGGATCGTCAAGGAGGCGGGCGTCGCCGAGGTCCGCCGGATCACCGCCGAGAAGGTTCGCCGACCCGTCATCGACCCGACGTTCTACGGGCGCGACATCGTCATTTCGGCCGCCGCGCACATCGCCAACGGAGTGCCGTTCAGCGAGATCGGCGAGGAAATCGACGCCGCCGGGATCACCCTTCTGGAGATCGCCGAACCGGTCGTCGAGGGCGACTGGATAATCGGCGAGGTGGCGATTCTCGACAAGAACTACGGGAACGTCTGGACGAGCATCACCCGGGAATTCCTGGACACCCGCGGCATCGACTTCGACACCGAGCTGGAGATCGAGATCGGCGGCACCCGGCTCACCACCCCGCTGCGCCGCACCTTCGGCGAGACCGGCGAGGGCGAGCCGCTCGCCTACATCGCCAGCCGCGACCAGCTCGGACTCGCCCTCAACCAGGGCGACTTCGCCGCCCGGTACGGGGTGGAGCGCGGGCACGCGGTCCGCGTGAAGGTGCGCTGATCCCACCGTGCGCGCGCAGGGGTACGCATTCGCGCTGCTGACCGCCGCCTTCTTCGGCGCCGGCGCCGTGCTGGCCAACCGGGTCACCCGCGAGATCGACCCGCTGCTCACCACCGGGCTCAACCTGTCGATCGGCGCCGTGCTGCTGGCCACCCAGCTGGCGGTACGGCGCCGACCGCTGGTCCCGCGCGGCCTGACCGGGCGGGACTGGATCCGGCTGGGCTTCGTCTCGGTGGTCGGCACCGGCCTCTCGCTGGCCCTGGTGATCAGCGGACTGAGCCGGACCAGCCCGGTCAACGGCGGATTCCTCATCCAGCTCCAGGGCCCGACGGCCGTCCTGGCCTCCGTGCTGCTGCTCGGCGACCGGCTGCGCGGGTGGCAGTCGGCCGGGCTCGCGGTCACCCTGGCCGGCGGGGTGCTGGTGGTGCTGCGCGACCCCGGCGCGGGCTTCACCTCCGTCGGCACCGGCGACCTGCTGGTGCTGGCGGGCGCGGTGCTGGCCGGTCTCGCCTTCCTGCCCGCCAAGACGCTGATGGCCAAGGTGCCGGCGCTGCAACTGGCCCTGTGGCGGCTGGTCCCGGCGGCGGTGGTGCTGCTGCCGGTCCTGCTGCTCACCCCCGGACCGCTGCGCTGGCACCCGACGGCGGGCACGCTCGGGCTCCAGCTCCTGCTCGCCGTCACCAACTTCTGCCTCGCCTACGTCACCCTGCACCTGGCGCTGGAGCGGCTGCGCCCTTGGGAGACGGCGAGCGTGCTGCAACTGGAGCCGGCGTTCACGGTGCTCGTCGCCCTGCTGGCGCTCGGGCTCGCGCCGACGCCGCTGCAGCTGGTGGGCGGGGTGCTGATGATCGGCGGCGGACTGCTCGCCAACCGGCCCGCACCGACCCGCGCCCCCGCACCGGCGACCACGCCCGCGACCGCCTCCGGACCGGCGACCACGCCCGCACCGGCCGCCACCCCCGCACCGGCGTCCCGGCCGGCCCACGACCCGGGCGACGGCGACCCGCCGTCGCCCGTTCCCACCCGACCCGCCTACCAGAACAGCCGAGGTACCACCCCATGAAGGCGATCCGCGTCCACGCCCCCGGCGGCCCCGAGCAGCTCCGGGTCGACGACGTCCCGGTGACCGAGCCCGCCGCCGGTGAGATCCGCATCCGCACCGAGGTCATCGGCGTCAACTACGTCGACGTCTACCACCGCCAGGGCGTCTTCCCCGTCGCCCTGCCGTTCGTCCCGGGCATGGACGCCGTCGGCACGGTCGACGCCGTCGGCCCCGGCGTCACCGAGCTGTCCGTCGGCGACCGCGTCGCCTACGGCGAACTCCCCGGCGCCTACGCCGAGTTCGTCACCGTCCCGGTGCGGCTGGCAACCACCGTGCCGGACGGCCTCGACTCCGGGACGGCCGCCGCCGCGATGCTCCAGGGGCTCACCGCGCACTACCTCGCGCACGACTCGCACCCGATCGCCAAGGGCCAGGTGGTCGTGGTGCACGCCGCCGCCGGCGGGGTCGGGCAGTTCCTGGTCCAGTTCGCCAAGCGCGCCGGGGCGCACGTCATCGGCACCGTCTCCACCGACGAGAAGGCCGCGCTGGTCACCGAGCTCGGCGCCGACCACGTCGTGCGCTACGACCGGGAGAACTTCCGCGAGGCCGTCCACCGGATCACCGACGGCGCGGGCGCCGACGCGGTCTACGACTCGGTCGGCAAGGACACCTTCCTCGACGGCCTCGACTCGCTGCGCCCGCGCGGCACCCTCGTCGTCTACGGCCGGGCCAGCGGCACGCCCGACCCGATCGACCCGTTCACGCTGGTGCAGAAGGGCTCGCTGAAGCTCACCTGGCCCAGCCTCACCCACCACGTGCTCACCCGCGAGGACTTCACCGCCCGCACCGGCGACCTCTTCGCCGGACTCCTCGACGGCACCCTGCGGGCCCGGATCGACCGCACCTTCGACTTCGCCGACGCCCCCGCCGCGCACGCCCGGCTGGAGCGCCGGGAGAGCCTCGGCAAGATCCTGCTGCGCCACCCGTAGGCACCCGCAGGCACCCGCAGGCACCCGTAAGCACCAGCAGACACCGAGACCGACGCCCCGCCGGACGCCGCCCGCGTCCGGCGGGGCGTCACCTGCCCCGACAACCAGTCCGAACGGCCCCAAGCACGGGAGGACACTCACCCATGGCTCCCCACTCCCCCGGCCCGACCGCCGCCCGCCACCGCCGGATCGCCGTGGTCGGCGCCGGCCCGCGCGGCCTGTCCGTCCTCGAACGCCTGCTGGCCAACGAGCGCTCCCGCCCGTCGGCCGCCGCCCTCACCGTCCACCTCGTCGACCCCTACCCGCCCGGCGCCGGCCGGGTCTGGCGCACCAACCAGTCCCGGCTGCTGCTGATGAACACCGTGGCCTCGCAGGTCACCGCCTACACCGACCCGAGCGTCGCGATCGACGGCCCGGTCGAGGAGGGCCCCAGCCTCTATGCCTGGGCCAAGTCCGCCGTCCCGCAGGGCGCTCCGGGCGAGTACGACGAGCAGGTGCGGGCCGAGGCCCGCGCGCTCACCCCCGACGCCTACCCGACCCGCGCCTTCTACGGCCGCTACCTGCGCGACGTCCACCGCCGCATACGCGCCGGCGCCCCGGCGCACTGCCGGATCGTCGAGCACCGCACCCGCGCCGTCCGGCTGACCGACGCCGACCCGGTGCCCGGCGCCGCCCAGGTGCTGAGCCTCGCCAACGGCCGCCGGATCGCCGACCTGGACGCGGTGGTGCTGGCCCTCGGCCACCTGGCGACCGGCCCCACCGGCGCGGAACGCGCCCTGACCCGGGCCGCCGCCGCCCACGGCCTCGTCCACCTGCCGCCGGCCAACCCGGCCGACCTCGACCTCGCCGCCCTGGTGCCCGGCCGCCCGGTCCTGTTCCGCGGCCTGGGCCTCAACTTCTTCGACCACCTCGCCCTGCTCACCCGCGGCCGCGGCGGCCGGTTCGCCGAGCGCGACGGCCGGCTCGTCTACCACCCCTCCGGGCAGGAACCGCTGATCCTGGCCGGCTCGCGGCGCGGCGTCCCGTACCACGCGCGCGGCGAGAACGAGAAGGGCCCGCACGGCCGCCACCACCCCCGGCTGCTCACCGAGGCCCACGCCGCCCGGCTGCGCGAACGCGCCGCCGCCGGCAAGCCGGTGCGCTTCGCCCGCGACCTGTGGCCGCTGGTCGCCCGCGAGGTCGAGGCCGTCTACTACGCCACCCTGCTCGCCGCCGCCGGCCGCCCGGAGGACGGCGAACGGCTCGCCGAGGAGTACCTGGCCGCCGCCGGACCCGCCCGCACCGCCGCGCTGCTCGACCGCCACGGGATCCCCACCGCGCAGCGCTGGGACTGGCACACGCTCGCCCACCCGTACGCGGGCCTGCGCTTCGCCTCCCGCGCCGAGCACCGCGCCTGGATCGTCGAGCGCCTGGAGCGCGACGTGCGCGAGGCCCGGGCCGGCAACCTCAGCGGCCCGCTCAAGGCCGCCCTGGACGTGCTGCGCGACCTGCGCAACGAGATCCGGCTGGCCGTCGACCACGGTGGCATCGAGGGCTCCTCCTACCGCGACGACCTGGAGTCCTGGTACACCCCGCTGAACGCCTTCCTCTCGATCGGCCCGCCGGCCTCCCGGATCGACGAGCTGCGCGCCCTGATCGAGGCCGGGGTGGTCGACCTGCTCGGCCCAAACGTCCGGATCGCCCTCGACCCGCGCGGCACCCCGCCCGCCTTCACCGCCCACTCGCCCGCGATCGACGCACCACCGCTGCGCGCCGCCGTCCTCGTCGAGGCCCGGCTGCCCGAACCCGACCTGCGGCGCACCGGCGACCGCCTGCTGCGCGGCCTGCTGGACGACGGCCAGGCCGGCGTCTACCGGATCCCCGACGCGGCCGGACCCGGGTACGAGACGGGCGGGCTGGCGGTCAGCGAGCGGCCGTACCACCTGCTCGACGCGAAGGGGCGGGCGCACCCGCGCCGCTTCGCCTACGGTGTCCCCACCGAGGCGGTGCACTGGGTCACCGCGGCCGGCATCCGGCCCGGCGTCAACTCGGTGACGCTGGGCGACTCCGACGCCATCGCGCGCGCCGTCCTCGCGCTGCGCCCGCTGCGCCCGGCCGTCGCCGTGGTCCCCGCCCCGCGCCGCCCCGCCCCGCGCACGCCCGTGCACCCCGGCTGACGCCGGCCATCGTCGCCCCGGCCCCTCCGTCCCGCCGGACGGAGGGGCCGGGGCTTCTCCCGTGCCCACCGGACACCGGGAACGGGGGGTGCGCTGGCGGGACGGCGGCCGTGCGCTGTGGGCCAATTCGGCACCGGGCCACCGAACTAACGTCTCAGCGTCGGTGGGAGGAACGGGCCCGGCCCCCGGGCCCGTTCGGCCGCCGCACCCCTCTCCGCCGCCCGCGCCGGGCGGCGGTCGTTCCCCAGCACAGGAGGCTTTCAAGGTGTCTGTCATGCCGGTCGGCGGGATCGTCCCCCGCTCGGAGGAGGACGTCGCCGGGAACGCCGCCGACGTCGTCGTCCGCAACGCCAGGATCCACACCGGGGACGCCCGCCGCCCGCAGGCCGGCGCCCTCGCCATCCGGAACGGTGTGATCACCGCAGTCGGGGACGACGCCGACGTCGCCCCGTTCGTCGGACCGTCCACCACCGTGGTGGACGCGCTCGGCCGGCGCGTCGTGCCCGGCCTCAACGACGCGCACCTGCACGTCATCCGGGGCGGCCTCAGCTACGTGCTGGAGCTGCGCTGGGACGGCGTGCGCTCGCTGCGCCAGGCGCTGGCGATGCTGCGCGAGCAGGCCGCCCGCACGCCCGAGGGCCAGTGGGTGCGCGTGGTCGGCGGCTGGTCGGCCGAGCAGTTCGCCGAGCGCCGGCTGCCGACCCCCGCCGAGCTGAACGAGGCCGCGCCGGACACCCCGGTGTTCGTGCTGCACCTCTACCAGTCGGCGATCCTCAACCGCGCCGCGCTGAAGGCCGTCGGCTACGACGCGACCACCCCCGACCCCAAGGGCGGCCAGATCGTCCGGGGCCGCAACGGCGAGCCCAACGGCATGCTGCTGGCCGCCCCCAGCGCCCTCGTCCTCTACTCCACCCTGGCCAAGGCCCCCGCCCTGCCGCCGGAGGACCGCAAGGCCTCCACCCGGCACTTCCTGCGCGAGCTGAACCGCTTCGGCCTGACCTCCGCGATCGACGCCGCCGGCGGCTTCCAGAACTTCCCGGAGAACTACGCGACGGTGACCGAGCTCGCCCGGGAGGGCCTGCTCTCGCTGCGCATCGCCTACCACCTGTTCCCGCAGACCGGCGGGCAGGAGCTGGACGACCTCAAGCGCTGGATCGACACGGTCCGCCCGGAGGACGGCGACGAGTGGCTGCGCCTCAACGGCGCCGGCGAGAACCTCACCTGGGCCGCTGCCGACTTCGAGAACTTCGCCGAGCCCCGCCCCGAACTCGGCTCCTACGAGGCCGAGTTCGAGAAGGCCGTCCGGCTGCTCATGGAGAACGGCTGGGGCTTCCGGCTGCACGCCACCTACGACGAGACCATCCGGCGCGACCTCGCCGTCTTCGAGAAGCTCGCCGCCGAGGGCCTCTTCCCGCAGGGCAACCGCTGGCTGTTCGACCACGCGGAGACCGTGTCCCGGGAGAGCCTGGACCGGATCGCCCGGCTCGGCGGCGCGCTCTCCGTGCAGAACCGCCTCTCCTTCCAGGGCGAGACGTTCACCCGCCGCTACGGCGCCGGCGCCGCCGCCGAGGCCCCGCCGATCCGCGCGATGCTGGACCGCGGCCTGAACGTCGCCGCCGGCACCGACGCCACCCGGGTCTCCTCCTACAACCCGTGGGTCGCCCTGCACTGGCTGGTCTCCGGCCGCACGGTCGGCGGCCTGGCGATGCGCCCGGCGCAGAACCGGGTGGACCGGGCGACGGCGCTCGCGATGTACACCACCGCGGGCGCGGCCCTCACCGGCGAGCAGGACGTCAAGGGCGTGCTGCGGCCCGGCTGCTACGGCGACCTCGCGGTGCTGTCCGAGGACTTCTTCACCGTGCCCGAGCACGAGATCCCGGACATCGAGTCCCTGCTGACCGTGGTCGGCGGCCGGATCGTGCACGCCGCAGCCGAGTACGAGGGCCTCGACGAGGAACTCCCGCCGATCAGCCCCGGGTGGAGCCCGGTCGCCCGCTTCGGCGGCTACCAGTCCACCGGCGCCCGTCAGGCGGAGCTGCTCGGCGAGGTCGTCGCCGAGTCCGAGCTGCAGCGCACCTGGCGCGTCGCCCGCGGCCACACCGTCGAGCGGGAGCTGCCGTTCGACCCGTGCTTCGTGCTCTGAGCCCTCGGCGGGCGAACACGGTCGGCCGGGACGACCGGGACGACCGGGACGACCGGGACAGCCGGGAGAACCGGGACAACGGGGCCGGGAACAGAAACAGGACCAGGGACAGGAACGGGACACGATGGATACCGGACTACTCATCATCCGGGTGGTGGTGGGCCTGCTCATCGCCGGACACGGCGTGCAGAAGGTGAGCCACCACCTCGGCGGCAACGGCCTCTCCGGCGGGACCGCGGAGTTCGAGCACGACGGCTTCCGGGGCGGGACGCTCACCGCGCTCGCCGCCGGGGCCGGGCAGATCGGCTCGGGCCTGTTCCTGGCCCTGGGCGCGCTCACCCCGCTGGCGGCCATGGTCGCCATGGGCGTGATGACGGTGGCGATCACCGTCAAGGTGCCGCACGGGCTCTGGGTGCAGAACGACGGCTACGAGTACCCGCTGGTGCTGGTGGCGGTCACCGGCTCGCTGGCGCTCACCGGCGCCGGGCGCCTCTCGGTCGACCACGCCGTCGGCCTGACCTCCTGGCCGCTCTGGCTGGTGATCCCCGCCGCCGTGTTCGGCCCGGTCAGCGGCCTGCTCACGCGGGCCGTCCTGCACCGCGCGGACCCGTCGGCGGACCCGTCGGCGGGAGCGGCGGCGGGAGCGGCGGCCGGTGCGCGCGCTGCTGACTGACGCCCTGCGGACGCTCGCCCCGCCGCGTTCCGACCGGCACGGGCCGCTGCCGCCGCTGATGCTGCTGCTGACGGTCGCCACCGGCGTGGTCGACGCGGTGAGCTACCTCGCCCTGGGACACGTGTTCGTGGCGAACATGACCGGCAACGTGGTCTTCCTGGGGTTCGCCCTCGCGGGCGCCCCGGGCCTGTCCGCCACCGCCTCGCTCGTCTCGCTGGCGGCCTTCCTGGCGGGTGCGCTCGCCGGCGGGCGGCTGGCCGGACGGTCGGCGGCCCACCGCGGCCGGCTACTGGCCCTGGCCGGCGGCGTCCAGACCGTCCTCATGGCCGCGGCGGCCGTCACCGCCGCGGTCGTCGGCGGCGGCGACGCCCAGTACCCGCTGATCGTGCTGCTGGGCCTGGCCATGGGTCTGCAGAACGCGGCGGCCCGCCGGCTCGGTGTGCCCGACCTCACCACCACCGTGCTCACCCTCACCCTGACCGGCCTGGCCGCCGACTCCCCGGCGGCCGGCGGTGCCGGGCCCCGCCCGGGCCGCCGGATCCTGTCGGCGCTGGCGATGCTGGTCGGCGGCCTGGTGGGCGCGGTGCTGGTCCTGCACGGGCGGCTGACCGTCGCGCTGGCCCTGGCCGCCCTGCTGGTGCTGGCCACCGCCGTCGTCGCCCGCCGGCTCTCGGCCGCGGACACCCACTGGGCCCCGCCGATCTCCTGAGCGGCGCGCCCGATGAGGCCCTCTCCAGGGCCCGGCCCCGCACCGCCGCTCCTCACCAGGGGCGGCGGTGCAGGGCTACGTGCACGGTGTCGACGATCTGGATCATCGCGGCCCGCGCGGTGCCGGTCGGGCAGCTCCCGGCCAGCAGCAGGAAGCCGTGCACCGTCCCCTGGTAGCGGGTCGCCACCACCGGGACGCCGGCCGCCCGGAGCCGGGCCGCGTAGGCCTCGCCCTCGTCGCGCAGGACGTCGGCCTCGGCGGTGACCACCAGGGCCGGGGGCAGCCCGGCGAGCTGCTCCAGGGTGGCGCGCAGCGGCGCGGCGGTCGCCTCCCGGCGCCGCCGCTCGTCGGGCAGGTAGGCGTCCCAGTAGCGGCGCATGTGGTCGCGGTGCAGGAAGTAGCCCTCGGCGAAGCGGTGGTAGGACGGGGTGTCGAAGTCGGCGTCGGTGACCGGGCAGACCAGTACCTGCTGGACCAGCCGGACGTCCCCGCGCTCGCCGGCCAGCAGGGTCAGGGCGGCCACCAGGTTGGCGCCCGCCGAGTCGCCGACGGCCGCGACCCGCTCCCCCGCCAGCCCGATCTCGTGGCCGTGCTCCCGGATCCACCGCAGGACGCCGTAGCACTGCTCGATCGCCACCGGGTAGCGCGCGCCGGGCGCCCGCGCGTAGTCGACGTAGACCACGGCGGCGTCGGTGCCCAGGGCGAGCTCCCGGACCAGTCGGCGGTGGCCGGTGGCGTCGCCGGGCGACCAGCCGAGGCCGGGCAGGAACAGGACCACGGGGCACGGCTCGGTGGCGCCGGCCGGCCTGGCCACCTGGACGGACACCCGCCCGGTGGGACCGCAGGGCAGCGCGAGCCACTCCGTGGTGGTGGCGCCCGGGTCGTCCGGATCCTCCGGATCGGTCCCGTCGGCGGGACCCGCCGCGGGCGCGTCGGCGGGCGGCGGCGTGAAGAGGTCCGGCGGTTCCGCCGCGGGCCGGTCGGCCGCCCGGGCGGCCAGGAACTCCTGGAGCGCCCGGTCGAGCACCGGTCCGTGGTCGGGGAAGGGGATGGGGTCGGGCAACTCTTCGCTCCTGGCTTTCGGTCGGTCGTGCGGCTGCGGGGCCGCGGTCCGGTGGGCGCGCCGGCCCGTCGGCCGGGCGGGTCCGTCAACCGGACAGGTCCGCTTCCGCCCCGCGCCCACCGCGCCAGTCCCGCGGCGGCACCCCGTAGGCGGCGCGGAAGGCCCGGCTGAAGTGCGCCGGATTGACGAACCCCCAGCGCTGGGCGACCGCCGAGACCGTCGGCGCGGTGCGGCCGCGCCGGGCCAGCTCGCGGGCGCACTCCTCCAGGCGGCGCTGCTGGACGAGCTTGCCCACCGTCACCCCTTCGCCCTCGAACAGCCGGTGCAGGTAGCGGACGGAGATGTGGTGCGCCTGGGCGATCGGCTCGGGCCCGAGCTCGGGGTCGCCCAGGTGCCGGTCGATGTACCGGCGCACCCGGCGGACCAGCTGCGCGTTGGGGGTGTCCTGCCCGTCCGCCGCCCGGCTCAGGGTGAGCTGGGCGACCAGCGCGCTCAGCAGGTCGGCGAGGCTGCCGGCCAGCCGGTCGCCGACCGGCGCGGGGTAGCAGTGCGCGGAGGCGGCCAGGCCGTCCAGGAACGGCAGCAGCACCGGTCCGCACCCGTCCGCCGGGCCGACGGCCGTCGCCGACGCCCGCCGCAGGTCCTGCTCCGGCACGCCCAGCAACCGGCGCGGCAGGTGGAACAGGTGGGTGCGGAAGCGCTCCGGGTAGTCGAAGGCGTACGGGCGGGCCGTGTCGTACAGCACGAGCCCGCCGGCCGCCACCTCGGCCCGGCGGCCGTCCTGCACCAGCACGGCCCGGCCGGAGACCTGCACGCCGACGCCGACCTGCGGTTCGCTGCGCGGCGCCCGGGCGATCAGGGCCGCCGTGCGGGAGAAGCGGGCGGCGTCCGCCTCCAGGGTGGAGACCCGCACGTGGCCGAGCCGGTGCGAGACCAGCAGCCCGTCGAACGGCCGCCCGGTGAGCGGGCGCAGTTCGAGCGGTACCAGGGTCCGCGACAGGGCCCCGCCCAGGTACGCCGCCTTCTCGCCGTCCGGGACCGAGGTGGTCGTCACCCGCACGCCCATCTGATCGCCTTCCGTCGGAATCCCTGCACGATCAGCCTGACCGGAAGGGCAGGCGACGCGTTAGGTCATCTGACTGTCGTCCTGAAGACGGGACGGGCAGGTGGGACGGACGGCGGTCGGGTCAGCGGGCGGCCGGGTGGCCGAGGGCGTGGGCGAGCGCGGCGCGGGAGGTGATCCCGAGCTTGGGGAAGATCTTGTAGAGGTGCGCCGCGACCGTGCGCGGCGACAGCCGCAGCCGCTGGCCGATCTCCTTGTTGGTCAGGCCGGTCGCGGCCAGCCGGGCGATCCGCAGCTCCTGGCCGGTCAGCAGAGACGGCACCGACGGGGCCTCGGACGGTCCGCGCTGCGGCGGGACCAGCGCGTCGCCCGCCGCCCGCAGCTCCTCCTCGCACTGCGCCGCCCAGGGCGCGGCCTCCAGCCGGCGGAACACGTGGTGGGCCGTGCGCAGCACCTCCCGCGCCCCCGGCCGGTGGCGGCGGCGCAGCCAGGAGCCGTGGGCGAGCCGCAGCCGGGCGAGGTCGAAGGCCCACCGCTCGGCGCCCGGCACCTCGTAGGCGGCGCGGTAGGCGTCGTCGGCGTCCTCGTCCTCGGCGGCCACCGCGGTGGCGGCCGCGACCAGGAAGGCGTGCCGGCCGGAGATCTCCGCGGAGCGGGCCCGCCGGACGGCCGCGAGGTGGGCGAGCGCCTCCTCGCGCCGGCCGGCGTGCACGGCGGCGGCCACCAGGTCGAACACCAGCGCGTGGTGCCGGGGCGGGGAGCCCGCCGGCCGCCCCGGCGGGAGGAGCGCGCAGAAGTGCCCGTACGCCTCCTCGTGGCGCTGGTGGGCGAGCGCGGCCAGCCCGCGCAGATGGGTCAGGCGGTCGAGCACGAAGCGCATCCGGGCCCGGACGGCGGTCGGCCGCACGGCCCGCTCGACGGCGTCCAGCCCGGCCTCGTCGCCGCGCCCGGCCAGGAAGGCGGCGTGGTACTGGCGGAACAGCAGGGCGTTGGTGCGGTAGCCGAGTTCCTCGGCGATCTCCGCCTCGCGCAGGCAGTCGTCGGCCCGGTCCCAGTCGCCGAGCAGGAAGTCCTGGTGGCTCTTGGCCTTCGCCACCGAGCCCTGGCCGGCGTAGCCGTGCAGCCGGGTGAAGCGCTGCCACAGGTCGACCTCGGGGCAGTCGAGGGCCGAGGTGGTCCAGAGCAGCAGCCAGGCGGCGCCGGCCTCCTGCTCCGCGGTGAGGTCGCCGGCCACCGCCAGCAGGGCGTCGGCGACGCCCGGGCCCGGTTCCGTCCAGGCGCGCAGGCAGAGCCGGCCCACTTCGGAGACGGCGTCCCGGTGACGCTGCAGCGCCTGCCAGGCCCAGGGGTCGTCGGTGTAGCTGGCGGCCAGCAGCAGTTTGAAGAAGGCCTGCTCGACCAGCCCGCCGAAGGTGTCGGCGCCCGGCGCCGTCATGGTGTCGAGGGCGGCCGGCAGCAGGGCGGCCGAGGACGCGAAGTCGACGTGGTGGCTCTGGTCGGCGTAGACCACCGCGTAGGCGAACACCGGCGCGATGTCCGGCGGGACGGCGCCGGCCTTCAGCTCCTCCACCAGCGCGGCGGTGTGCCGCAGCTGCCCGCCGCGGGCGGCCATCACGGCGGCCCAGCTGAGCCGGCGGACGCGGTCGCCGGAGCCGGGGCTGAGCACGGCGGCGCGTTCGAGCAGCAGCGCGCCCTCGGCGTCGCCGCCGCGCCGGGCGAGGTCGCGGCCGGCCTCGGCCAGGCGGCCCGCGAGGTCCTCGTCCGGCAGCACCGCGGCGGCGGCCTCGTGCACCAGCCGCCCGGGGGCGTCCGGCGCGAGGGTGGCGGCCAGCGTCCGGTGGGCCTCGCGGCGCGCGGCGTCGGAGGCCGCCGAGACCACGGCGGTGCGGGCCAGCGGATGGCGGAACACCAGCTGCCCGGCGGCGTCGAGCCGGGCCAGGCCGTCCGCCTCGATCCGCTCCAGGATGTGCCGCACCTCGCCGTCCGGGACGGCGCGCAACCACACGCCGCTGCTGAGGTCCGGGCCGGTGGCCAGGGCGGCGAGCAGCAGCAGGCGGCCGACCTCCGGGGTCATCGCGTCCAGCCGTTCGGCGAACAGCCGCTCCAGCCGGCGCCCGAGCGGCAGCCGCTCGGGCAGCGGGGCGACCCCGCGCTGCTGGGCGGCGGCCAGCTGGCGGGGCAGCTCGACCAGGGCCAGCGGATTGCCGGCCGCCTCGGCGAGCACCCGGTCGCGGGTGCCGCCGGCCAGCTCCGGGAAGCAGGTGCCGAGCAGCGCGGCGGCGTCCGCCCGGGGCAGCGCCCGGACCTCGACGGGCTCGGCCGACCAGGTCCGGGTGGCCGCCCCGTCCGGGCGGGTGGCGCCGGCGATCACCAGCGGCAGCTCGGCACAGCGCCGGTGCAGGAAGCCGAGGACGGTGGCGCTGGAGGAGTCGATCCAGTGCAGGTCGTCCAGGAGCAGCAGGACCGGGGCGGTGCGCACGGCCTCGTCGAGCAGGGTGAGGGCGGCGGCGCTGACGGCGAACCCGCTCGGGGCGCCGGAGCGGGCGCCGAACGCGCTCTCCAGGGCGTCCCGCTGGTGGGCGGAGAGCGCGTCGGAGCGCTGGAGCAGCGACCAGAGGGCCTGGTGCAGCGCGCCGAACGCGAGGTCGGTCTCGGCCTCGGCGCCGACGGCGCGCAGCACGGTGAAGCCGCGGTCGCGCGCGGCGCGCTCGGTCCAGGCCAGCAGGGTGCTCTTGCCGACACCCGCGTCGCCGCGCAGCAGCACGGTGGCGCCGCCCGTGCCGGCCCCGGCCCGGTCCAGGGCGGCGGTGAGCAGCCCGGTCTCCCGCTGCCGCCCGACCAGGGCCGGATCCTGCCTGTCGTGCGCCACGCGTCTTTCCTCTGAGGTCGGTCGGCCCCCTCGCGGGGCACTCCAGGCTATCGCCTGTCCGGGTCCCTCCGGCCCGCCGTGGGCGCGGGGGCGTCCTCGCTGCCGGCCACGGTCTGCACCCGGTCGGTGAAGCCGGCCATGAACTCGCGGTAACGGGACCGACGCATCGGGACCGTCGTTCCCCCCGATCGGGACCAACGGCCCGCAGACCCGCCGCCGCCGGACCGGCAGGCTGTATCCCAGAAGGACAGCACGGCACCGAGGAAGACCCCAACACCGAACCGAAGCACCGCAGTTGAACCGATCCACTGCACCGCCGCACGGTCCGGTCCGACATCCGTCGGTCCGTCCAGGTCCCGCCCGGGACCCCCCACCGAGGAGCCCGCCATGGCCGTTCAGCACCTCTCCGCCGCCCGCACCTCCGGCAACCCCTTCCGTCGCGCCGCCGCCCACCGCACCGCCTCCGCCACCGCCTCGGCCCCGCTCACCGCGGGCGGCGCCGCCCTGGCCACCGCCCGGATCGCCCTCGGCGCGGTGTTCCTCTGGGCCTTCGCCGACAAGACCTTCGGACTCGGCTACTCCACCGCCGACGGCCGCGCCTGGATCGACGGCACCTCGCCCACCAAGGGCTTCCTGAGCCACGTCTCCGCCGGCCCGTTCCGGGAGACCTTCCACTCCATGGCGGGCCAGCCCTGGGCGGACTGGATGTTCATGCTCGGCCTGCTCGGCATCGGGCTCGCCCTGGTCGGCGGTGTCGCCCTGCGGATCACCGCCGTCGGCGGAACCGCGCTGCTCGCCCTGATGTGGGCCGCCGAGTGGCCGCCCGCCCGCCACCTCGCCGACGGCAGCGCCAGCGGTTCGACCAACCCACTGCTCGACGACCACGTGCTCTACGCCGTGCTGCTCTTCGCCCTCGCCGCCACCGGCGCCGGCCGCACCTGGGGCCTCGCCCGCCGCTGGGCCGCCCTCCCGATCGTCCGCGACCACGCCTGGCTCCGCTGACCCACCACCCCCGACAGCCGGGACCGGTCGCGATCTCCCCCGCGACCGGCCCCGGCTCGTTCCGCTTCTCGGGCCTCCTGAGAAGCTGGCGCCATGCCCAAGAAGCGCCCACGCGCCGCCACCATGGCCGAGCTGACGGCCGACCTGCCGCCGGTCCAGTACTCCTACGGCGCGGGCGTACCGTCACCCGGCGGCCGGGCGGAGTTCGTCGACGACCTCGGGCAGCGCTGGCGCAAGGTCCGCGGGCCGCTCGACCCCCGGCTGGTGAAGCGCCTGCTCACCACGGCCGACGCGGTGATCACCGGCCACGGTGCGGGTTCCTCGTTCCAGCACATCGCCGCAGCCGACCGCGCCGACACCTGGCAGGCCGTCAAGAACCGGCTGTCCGATACCGGCGAGTCCCCGACCTATCGCCCCTTCGAGTTCGTCTCGGCCGACGGCCGGACCCTCCTCTACCTGGAGGAGTGGTGCTGAGGCGCTCCCCCGTCGCCCTCACCTTGCACGGTGGCACTTGCCGGGCACCTGCGGAACGTATCCGGAGTGGTCAATTCACCTGCGAAGGTGCGGTAGTGGCGCTAGAGTCGCGCCCGTAACGACCGCCGCCCCGACCGCCGGCGGATGCACACGGAGCACCCCGTACCACCGCACGCACCAGCGGCCCGTCCGCCGCGACCGGCGCCGGACCGGGCCGACATGCCGCCGAGCAGACAGGGACCCCGTGCCATGACCGTCCGACCCGGCCGACGGACGGCGACCGCCGTCGCCGCCGCCGCCCTGAGCACCGGAGCACTGCTGGGAGCCGCACCCGCCGCGCCCGCCGCCCCGGCCACCTCCACCACCACCCCCGCCATGACCGTGCTGCCGACCGGCGTGCCCGGAAAGTCCTACAGCGATCCCACCGGGGTCAACGGCTCCGGCATCGTCGTCGGCTACGCCTACGCCTCCGGGCAGGGCGTCGAGGCCAGCGCCGTCCGCTGGGCCGCCGACGGCACGCCCGCCACCCTCCCGCCGCTGCCCGGCGAGAACTTCGCGCAGGCCCTCGGGGTGAACGACGCGAACCTCGCCATCGGCATCTCCTGGCCCACCGGCCGCACGTCCTGGCAGTCGACCGCCGTCCGCTGGGCCGCCGACGGCACGCCCACCGCCCTGCCTCCGCTGCCCGGCGACCTGTACAGCAGGGCGGCGGCGATCAGCGGCAGCGGCATCGTGGTCGGGACGTCCTACACCAGCTCCGCCGGCACCCACGCGGTGGCCTGGCGCCCGGACGGCACCACCGTCACCCTCGCCCCGCTGCCCGGCGACACCGCCAGCGAGGTCACCGGCGTCAACGCCGCCGGCCTCGCCATCGGCCGCTCCTACACCACCGTCGGCTCGTTCCACGGCATCGTGTGGAGCCCGGACGGCACCCCGGTCCGGTTCCAGACCGGCCCGACCTCCGGCAGCGGCGACTGGCCGGTGGGGATCAACGACGCCGGCACGGTGGTCGGCGTCGCCGACCGGCCGCAGGGGATCGGCACCAGCCGCCACGGCCTGGTCCGCGCGCCCGGCGGAGCCCTGCGCGACCTGGGCCCGTACACCTCTCCGACCGCGATCAACGCCTCCGGCACCGTCGTCGGCCAGTACCAGCCGGACCTGGGCCAGCTCAACACGCACGCCGCCCGCTGGAGCCCGGACGGCACCCTCACCCCGCTGCCCCGGGAGCCCCTGACCGGCGGCAACTCGGCCGCCGTCGGGATCAACGGCTCCGGCACCGCGATCGGCTACGCCTGGGACGGCATCCCGGCCCGCCAGTACCAGTCGGGCCGGATCTGGGCAGCCGACGGCACCCTCACCAACCTCGCCCCCAACAGCTCCGACAACACCACCCTGTTCGTCAACGACGCCGGTCTGGTCGTCGGCCTCTTCCTGCTCCGCTCCCCGGGCAGCCTCTACCCGTCCCACCTGACGGTGGTCTGGCGCCCCTGACACCCCGCCGGCCGGCTCACACGCTCATGCCGTAGCCGATCTCCTCCGCGGCCACGCACCAGAACGAGTTCTCGTCGGCGACGGCCGCGGCGTCGCGCTCACCGAACCCCTCCAGCAGCCGTTCGGTGAGCGCCTCGGCCGCCTCCTCCGCCGCCTCCCAGGCGGCATCGTCGTCCAGGCCGTCACCCGGGCCGTCGTACGCGGCGGCCTCGGTGGCGGCCGCGTCGTAGGCACGGGTGAACGCGACGAAGGCCGCGACACCGCTGTTCACCAGATCGCGCCCGCCGCCCTCCGGCAGGCACCAGAGCGAACCGTCGTCACGCCGGACCGCGAGCGCGCTCAGCCCCGGGTCGACCGCGACCAGGGCGTAGCGGACGCCGTCGACCACGCGTTCCGCGAACGGGGCGTCCTGCCAGGCGCCGGGGTACGGGCAGCCGGCGCGGCCGGCCAGCAGGGAGGCGAGTTCGGCGTCGTCCATGCGGGCAAGCTACCCCGCGCCACCGACATCGCCCGCCCCGGCCGCCTCCACCAGCACCAGCGTCCCCGTGCTGCCCGCCCGGACGGCGTGCCGGGCGCCCGCCGGCACCCGGTACAGCTCGCCCGGGCCCACCGTCACCTCGGACCCGTCCACCAGCAGTTCGAGCCGGCCGTCGAGCACCAGCAGCAGCTCGGCGTCCTCGTGCGCCTCGACGGGCAGCGGCCGCCCGTCCATCCGCAGCACCTTCACCGCGGCCGTCCCCACCCGCCCGAGCACGGTGGAGTCCCACGGTGTCGGCAGCGCGGACGCCGTCGCGTACAGGTCGAGCGGGCTCATGGCGGCCTCCTCGGCGGCCCCGCCCGCCGGGGGTGGCGGACGGGGCTCGCGGTGGTGTTCGGAAGGGACGGCTCCGGACGCTACCCGACCAGTGGCTCCGGTTGGTCGACCGTTTGGCAAAGCCTCTCCGCCGCCGCTCCGGGCTCCGCTCCGAGCCGGCGCCTCAGCAGCACGGCGGCCAGCGCCGCCAGCGCGAATCCCGCCCCAACCCACGGCAGTTGGCGCACTCCCACCCCGGCGACGACGAGTCCGCCGACCGCCGTGCCGAGGGTGATGCCCAGGTTCGAGAAGGAGATGAACAGGCTGTTGCCGAACTCCGGCGCGTCCTTCGCGTCCCGGGCCAGCCAGGTCTGGCTCACCACCAGCCCGCCCGAGTGCACCGCACCCCAGAGCAGCACCGCGAGCACCATCGCCGCGGGCCACGGGCCGACCGCCCGGACCACCGCGTAGACGAGCACGTACAGGACGGGGAAGGCGGTCACCGTCCGGACCGGGTGGCGTTCCAGCAGCCGCCCGAAGACGAGGTTGCCGAGCACCATCACGATCCCGAAGGCCATCAGCAGGGCGCCGACCGTGGACCCGCCGAAGTGCGTGACGCGCTCCAGGTACTCGGCGAAGTAGCCGTAGACGGAGAACATCGCGGCGAACACGGACACCACGGCCGCCAGCGCGAGCCAGAGCCGGGGGCGGCGCAGGATCCCCAGCTGGGTGCCGTAGGAGAGCCGCCGCTCGGCGGGCATCGCCGGGAAGAGCGCCAGGATCCCGAGCAGGGCGAGCAGGTTGGCGCCCGCGCCGAACCAGAAGGCCGCCGCGAGGGAGACGTGCTCGGCGAGCGCGGAGGTGACCGGCACGCCGAAGGCGAAGCCGAGCGTCACTCCGGCGAAGACCGTGGTGGCGGCCCGGGTCGCCTTCTCCGGGGGCACCAGCCGGGCGGCGGCGGTGAGCGCCACCGCGAAGAACACCGGGTGGAAGACCGCCGGCACGATCCGGAAGACCAGCATCACCGCGAACCGGTCGGTGAGCGCGTAGACGGCATTGGACAGGGCGAACACCGCAAGGGCGACCGCCAGGACGGTCTTGCGCCGCACCCCGGAGGCCAGCAGCGTCGCGAACGGGCCGGCGACGGCCACCACCAGCGCGAACACGCCGACCAGCCACCCGGCGGTGGAGGGCGGCACGGCGAGTTCCTCGGAGACCCGGGGCAGGACGCCGACGACGCCCATCTCCGTGGTGATGATCCCGAACACCCCCAGCGAGAGGGTCAGCACGACCGGACCGGTCTTTCCCATGGCAGACCAACCTACAAATCTAGATAGTTGGATGAATTTGGGCGCAGAAAGGCCCGTGGAAGGGCCGCGCACGGGCGCAGCAGGGCACGGCGCGGCCTTCTCCGGGCGTCAGAGCTCGTCGCGGACGTACGCCGCGAAGGCGGCGATCGTCTCCTCGTCGCGGCGGTAGAAGGTCCACTTGCCGATCCGCTCCGAGACCAGCAGTCCGGCGTCCCGCAGGATCTGCAGGTAGCCGGAGACCACCGACTGGGCCAGCCCCGAGCGTTCGCGGATGTCCGTCACACAGACACCGATGTGGAAACCGACGCCGCGCTCGCGGTAGTACGCCTCGTCGAAGTAGCGCTCGGGCGTCTTCAGCCAGTGCAGGAACTCCGCCCGCGCGGGGTTCGCGAGCGCCTTGTGAACGGCCAGCGGATCCACCGCGCACTCCTTTCGCGAGCCCCTCAAGACGCATCCAATATTCTCGATACGAAGAAACCTGTCAACCCGGCCGGCGGTCAGCGGGAGAGGCCCGCGTGGTGGGCGAGGATGGCGAGGCGGACGCGGTCGCGGGCGGCGAGCTTGTGCAGCAGGCGGCCGATGTGGGTCTTGGTGGTGCCCTCGGTGATGTGCAGCCGGGCGGCGATCTCGGGATTGGTGAGGCCGTCGCCGACCAGGGCGAGGACTTCGCGCTCGCGGGCCGTGAGGGCGGCGACGGCCTGGCGGGCCCGGGTCCGCGCCGGGTCCTCGGGAACGTCGGCCGGGCCGTCGGCGAGCAGTCCGGCGATCAGCCGGCGGGTGACCCGGGGCGCGAGCGCGGCCTCACCGGCGGCCACCGCCCGGGTGGCGGCGAGCAGTTCGGCCGGCTCGGCGTCCTTGAGCAGGAAGCCGCCGGCGCCGGCGCGCAGCGCATCGCGCACGTACTCGTCCAGTTCGAAGGTGGTGAGGATCAGCACCCGGCTGCCGGACGGCCCGGCGACGATCCGGCGGGTGGCCTCGATGCCGTCCAGGCCGGGCATCCGGATGTCCATCAGGACGACGTCCGGCCGTTCGCGGTGGGCGAGTTCGACGGCCTGCGCGCCGTCGGCCGCCTCGCCGGCCACCGTGAAGCCGGGGGCGAGGCGCAGGATTCCGGCGAACCCGGCCCGCACCAGGGCCTGGTCGTCGGCGACCACGACGCGGATCGTCACGGGCGGCCCCCCGTCGCGGCGGCGAGCGGCTGTCCCGCGTCCAGCGGCAGGCCCGCCGTGACGCGGAACCCGCCGGACGGCGTCGGCCCGGCGAGGCACCAACCGCCGTACGGGGCCACCCGTTCGCGCATCCCGGCCAGGCCGCTGCCGCCGGACGGCGCGGCGGCGCGGGCGCGGCCCTCCGCTCGACCCTCGGCGGGACCGTCGTCGGTGACCTCCAGCCACAGCTCGCCGTCCCGGTACTCCACCTCCACCCGGGCCGCCGCCGCACCGGAGTGGCGGACCACGTTGGCGAGCGCCTCCTGCACGATCCGGTAGCCGGACAGGCCGACGCCGGGCGGCAGTTCACGCTCCCGGCCGCGGATCCGCACCCGCACCGCGACGCCCGCCGCACCGGTCCGCTCCGCCAGCCGCTCCAGGTCCGCCGCCGCCAGACCGGGCGCGGGGGCGGACGGCGGCTCGCCCAGCTCGGCGTCCTCGCGCAGCACGGCCAGCAGCGCCCGGGTCTCGCGGAGCGCCTCCGCGCTCACCGTCCGGATCGCCGCGAGCGCCGCCCCGGCCGGCCCGTCCTGCTGCCCGGCCCGCTCCAGCGCGTACCGGCCGTAGCCCGCCTGGACGCTCACCACACCCAGGCTGTGCGCCACCACATCGTGCAACTCCCGTGCCAGCCGCAGCCGTTCCTCCGAGGCGGCGGCGCGCTCCAGGGCCACCGCCCGGGCGGCCAGCGCGGCGGTGTGCGCGCGGTGGCGGCGCACCGCGTCCCCCACCGCCCAGCCGGCCGACTGCCCGATCACCGCGAGCAGCACATTGCCGCCCACCTCGGCGGGCGCGGCCAGGGTGACCGCCCAGCCGGCGACCGCCGTGCCGAGCACCACCCGCGCGGCCCGCCGCTCCCGGGCCGCCGCCGTGTACACCGCCAGCGTCCCGACCAGCACCGCCCAGAACCCGACGACCAGCGCGATCGCGGGCTGCCGGCAGGCCACCACCGTCCCCGCCCAGGCGAACAGGGCGAGCCCGCAGGCCCCGACCGGGTCCCGCCGCCGGGCGGCCAGCGCCATGCCGAGCACCACGGTGGCGAGCAGGGCGACGGCCACGGTGGCCGGGCCGTCCGGCGGCGGGTTGCCGCGCCCGTGCGGGTCGAAGTGCCGGGCGGCTTCGAGCACCCGGGCGGCGGTCACGGCCGTGCCGACCAGCGCGGCCAGCGGGTCGGTCCACACCCGGTGCGCGGGCGTCAGCCGCTTGGTCCACGGGACGGGCGCGACCCGCTCGTCGTTCTCCACCCGGCCAGGCTAGCCACGGGCGGGCGGGCCGACATCCGACCACGGTCGTATGCCCACGGCCGGACGCGCCGGACGATCCCGGGACGCCACCGTGGGGGCCGCAGAGACCAGCCCGCCCCTTCGGAGGAACAGCCCTATGCCGCACCACCGTTCACGCCCGGCCGTCGCCGTGCTCACCGTCCTGCTGGCCACCGGCGCACTCGCCACCACCGCCGCACCCGCCGCCCAGGCCACCGGGGTCGCCGCGCGCACGGGTACGACCAGTACCGCCCCGATCCCGATCACCCTGCCCGCGCCCACCGGCCCGCTGCCCGTCGGCACCACCACGCTCCACCTCGTCGACCCCCGGCGCCCCGACCGCTGGGCCCCCACCCCGCGTCCGCGCGAGCTGATGGCGCAGCTCTGGTACCCGGCCGCCGCCTGCGGAGCACCCGCGCACCGGCTCGCGCCGTGGACCGGCCCGGCCGAGCAGGCCCACCTGGAGTCCGACTACCTCGGCGCCGCCCCCGGCCGGCTCACCTGGCCGGTCACCCACTCCCGCGAGGACGCGCCCGCCGACCGCACCACCCGCCACCCCGTGGTCCTCTACTCCCCCGGCTCGCGCTCCGACCGTTCCTTCGGCACCCTCGCCGCCGAGGACCTCGCCTCCCGCGGCTATGTGGTGGTCTCCCTCGACCACACCTTCGACGCCGGTGAAGTCGTCTTCCCGGACGGCCGGCTGGAGGTCCGCAACAAGCCGGCCGTGTTCGCCATGACCGACGAGGAGATCGTCGCCTACCGCACCGCCGACACCCGCTTCGTCCTCGACCGCCTCACCGACCTCGCCGCCGGCACCAACCCGGACGCCGAGCGGCGCCCCCTCCCGCCGGGCCTCGGCGCGGCCCTGGACCTGGGCGCCGTCGGCGTGGCCGGGCACTCGATGGGCGGCGCCACCGCCGTCCAGACCCTGCACGACGACCCGCGCGTGCTCGCCGGGGTCTCCCTGGACGGACCGGTCTTCGGCACCGTCGCCACCGACGGCCTGGACCGCCCGCTGCTCCTGTTCGGCGCCGCGGACGACCGGCCGACCCGCGACGCCATGTGGGACTCACTCTGGCCGCGCCTCACCTCCTGGCGCCGCCAGCTCCTGATGGACGGCTCCGGGCACGGCAGCTTCGCCGATCTGGAGGTGCTGTTCTCCGCCGCCCGTTCCGCGATGTCCTGGACCGACGAGGAGGTCGACCACCTCATCGGAACGGTCCCGCCGCTGCGCGCCGTCGCGGCCCAACGCGCCTATCTGGCGGCCTTCTTCGACCTCCACCTCCGCCACCGGCCGACGCCGCTGTTCACCGTCCCGTCCCCCGCGAACCCGGAGGTCCACCTGGTCCGCTGACGGCGGCGGCCGGAGCGGATTCTAGGTGGCCGGGGCGGGGTCCGGGCGGCAGGACAGGTCCCGCTCCGGCAGGACGCCGGTGGCGAGGAACCGGTCGGCGGCGGTGACCGCGCAGGACGGCGTCCACCGGTCGTAGGCACCGTGGTTGCCGCCGTCCACCGTGACCATCCGGGCCCGCCTGCCGAGCGCCGCCCGCATGCCCAGCGCGCCGACCAGCGGCGTCGCCGGGTCCCGCTCGGTCTGGAGCAGCAGGATGTTCGCGGGCCCCCGGTCGGTGATCCGGACCGCGGGTTCCACGGGCGCGGGCCAGAACGCGCAGGGCCAGACGTTGGCGCCCATGCCGCCGACGATCGGGTGGCGCCGACGGCTCTCGGTGACGTCCCGCTGGTACCGGCCGAGGTCGCGCGACGCCGGGGTGTCGCCGCACATCACCGCCGTCAGCGCGACCACGTCGTTGTCGTCCGGGATGCCCGGCGTGCCCTTGGCGAGCCACCAGTACGGGACCGGGCCGGCGCCGTCGGAGGCGAGGAAGCGCCACCAGTCGGCGATCTCCGGGAACAGCGCGGTGTGGTAGGAGTCCAGGCGGTACAGCGTCCGCCACAGGTTGCCGTTGACCGGCCCGGCCACCGGGTGGGTGACCGGCGTCCGGTCCAGTCTGGCGGCCAGCGCCAAGTAGTTGGCGCGGACGGCGGCCGGGGTCGCGCCGAGTCCGAGGGCGGCGTCCTGCCCGGCCGCCCAGGCGGCGAAGTCCTCGAAGCGCAGTTCGGCGGCGTGGTCCCAGGTGGCGAGCCGGTCCTGCCAGGTGGCGGCGGGGTCGACGCTGCTGTCCAGGACGAAGCGGTCGGTCCGCCCCGGGAACAGCTCGGCGTAGACGGCGCCCAGGTAGGTGCCGTACGAGGCCGCGCGGTAGGAGATCCTCGGCTCGCCGAGGGCGGCGCGGATCCGGTCCAGGTCGCGCGCGGTGTTGGCGGTGGTCAGGTGGCGGATCGATTCGCCGTTGCGGGCCATGCAGTCGCGCGCCAGGTCCCGGGCGAAGCGCACGTTCGGGGCGATCGAGCCGTCGGGGGACGGGAACGGGAAGACCAGCTCGTAGGGCACCTCGGCGGCCGTCCGCCCGCAGGTCAGCGGCGCGCTGCGGCCGACCCCGCGCGGGTCGAAGCTCACCAGGTCGTACCGGTCCAGCACCTCGCGCGGGTAGCCGGCCTCCTGGGAGCTGGGCAGGTGCAGGCTGGCGACGCCCGGGCCGCCGCCGTTGTGCACCAGGATGCCGCGCCGCAGCCCCGGCTCGGCGGTCGCCAGCTTCGACACCGCGATCTCGATGCTCCGCCCGCGCGGGGCCCGGTAGTCCAGCGGCACGCGCACGGTGGTGCAGCGCAGCCGCGGGTCCACCGGCGCGCCCGACGGGTCTGCGGGGCAGTCCGTCCACACCAGTGGCCGGGCACGTTCCGCCGGCTCGGCTTCCGCCACTGCGGCACCCGCGAGCACCAGGGCGAGTGCGGCGACGGCGGTTCTCAGGGGTCCTCGTAATCTCATAGGTCTGGACCATAGGGGCGGGTGCGGCGCGCTGTCCTCCCCCTGCGGGGGTAGCGGCCGCGCCCTCCCGCCGGCCGGCGCCCTGCTGCGCTCCCCGCCGGGGCTTCCGTAGGATCTCGTCCGTGGCCAATCGACGTGAAATCGAGCGCGAAGTCCTGGGGGCCATCGCGGAGTTGTCGGCCTGCCGACTGTCGACGGGCGAGCTGTTCCGCGCCCTCCACGCCCTGCTGGCGGGCCCGCTCGGCTTCGACGGCGGCTGCTGGCACGGCACCGACCCGGTCACCGGCTTCCCCACCTCCACCGTCGCCGACGGGCTCGACCCCGGCCGGTTCGAAGAGGCCGTGCACCTGGAGATGTTCAGCGACGACAGCACCAACTTCACCGCCATCCGCGCCGCCGGACACCGGGTGCAGACTCTCCACCGCGCCACCGGCGGCCGCCCCGAGACCAGCGTCCGCTACCGGGAGCTGCTCCGGTCCTGCGGCTACGGGGACGAACTGCGCATCAACTTCGACCACGGCGGCGGCCGCTGGGCCAGCGCCGCCTTCATGCGCGGGCACGCACGCGGCCGCTTCGGCCCGGCCGAACTGCGGCTGGCCGAACGCATCACCACACCCATCGGCGCCGCCCTGCGCAACGCCCACCTGGTGACGCTGCGCAGGGCCCGCACCGACGGGTCGGTGCGGGCCGGCCACCCGCCGGCCGTCGCGATCCTGGACGCGCAGGGGCGCCTGCGCTCGGCCGACGCGGGAGCCCGCGAGCTGATCCGGCGAATGGCCGAACCCATCTCCCACGCCTGCGCCGCGCCCACCGGCTTCCTCACCGTCGCCTGCCAGGCCGCACGCAACGCCGGCACCTCGGAGGTGCGGGTGTGCACCCCGGACGGCCAGTGGTTCGCGCTGTACGCGTCGCCGCTGGACGGCGGGGGCGGCGAGGGTGGCGGGGGCGGCGGGGGCGGCGGCGAGGTCGCCGTCCTCATCTCCCCCGCCTCGCCCCTGCACCGCCTGCCGGTGGCGATCCTCGCCCACGGCCTGTCCCCGCGCGAACGCCAGGTCGCCCTGCACGCGGTGCGCGGCAGCAGCACCAAGGACATCGCCACGCTGCTCCACCTGACGGTGCCCACGGTCCAGCAGCACGTCACGGCCATCCTCGACAAGACGGGTGTGCGCAACCGGCGCGAACTCGTCGCCCTCCTGACGGCCGATCATCTGCCGACGCTCGGCCTGCCTCCGAGCACGTAGCGGGGGATGCCCGCAGGGGGGCGGCCGGTCGGCCCTCGGACCGACCGGCCGCCGGAGACGGGTCGTTCAGTCCCAGGGGTTCGCGGGCTGGCCGCTGATGGCGGTCCAGAACCGGGTGCCCGTGGGCAGTGTGGCGTTGGCCCACAGGCCCCAGCCGTGGCCGTCGTGGAACTCCGCCATCCGCCAGCCGCCGCCGAAGCTGCCGGCACACTTCGCGTCGGCGACCGCGAGGCTCGGGAGCTGCCAGCCGGCCAGCCCGGTGGTCGCCTTCACCTCACCGCCCGCCCAGGCGTGGAACCCGCTGGTGGGTATCCCGTTGGGGGCCGAGCGTCCGTCCTGGCGGATGCACAGCACCGGCAGCACCGCGTTGGCGGGGTGGTCGCCCTGGTACGGGTTGCTGTGGCTCAGGTCGTCGAACCCGACGTGCACCAGGTTGTCCGCGCGCTGCTCCAGGGTGGTCCAGGTCATGCCGGCGTGCCCGCCCGGGGCACCCCAGACCGTCTCGTAGGTGGTGCGGTCGATGTCCCACTGCTGGAGGGCGGAGCCGCCCTGGGCGCAGACGTTCGCGATGAGCGTCCAGCCGCCGTAACGCTTGCCGACGTTGTCCAGGCACCAGCCGGTGTCCGGGTTCCTGATCTTCATCCCGACCAGGCCGTAGAGCGCCGGCGAGGGTTCGTAGCGGGTGATCGAGAACAGCTGCTTGGCGTCCCACGGCGCGCAGGACTTGACGGTCGGCTTCACCTCGGTGAAGGACAGGCAGCCGTGGCCGCGGGACTCCGCGAGCATGAACTGGTCGGGCCCGAGCCGGTTGATCACCCACATGCCGGGGTTGTCCGACGGGGCGCAGGGGTGCATGTCCTGGCCATTGACCGCGCCGTCCGGACAGCGCTGGGAGGCCTGGTTGAGCAGCACGGTCGCCGGGCCGTCCGCCGAAGCGGCGGTCGGCAGCAGCCCCAGACCCGCCAGTGCCAGCGCGAGCGCCAACAGGACACGTCTGACTGAGGAGAAACGCACGAAGCACTCCATGGTTGATCGACTGGTGCGGGAAGAGGAGCGGGCCGGCCCGATCGGCCCCCAGTTTGTCCGTGTCCGGTCGACACCCGGTATCCGAGTTTTCTAGGAGGGCCCGCCCCCGCGCTCCCACCGAGCCTGTTGACCCTCACGCGACGGGAGGATCTAGCGTCCGGAGTCATGAAGATCATCGTTCATGACACGGCGAGCGGGATGCTCGCGATGTTCCGGCGCCCGGTGGCCGAACGCAGGGACGCCCTGAGGGAGTTGTACCGTCCAGTGGAGGGCGCGATGAGCGCGGTGATGGGCGAGGTCGACCTGGTCGGGATGCACGAGCGCCTGGGCGGCGGCTGCCGGCTCGACCGGGAGGACGACCGGTACCTGCCCGCCGTGCGGCGGATGCGCGGGGCGGGCGTCTGGCAGCGGGTCGAGGAGACGCTCGCCGCCGCGTGGGAGCGGATCGACGGCGCGGTGCCCGGCGTCGCGCACGCCGCCACCGTGCACGTCGTCCTGGTGCTCGGCGACCCCGACGACGAGCACCTGACCGTCCGCAGCAGCGGCTACCTCGGCATGGGCGGGATCCCGGGCGCGATCCAGCTGGTCATGTGGCCCACCGAGACCGCCCTGGCCAAGATCGGCTACGCGGCGGCCCACGAGCTCCACCACAACGTGCGCTACGCCAACGTGGCCTGGAATCCGATGACCGTCACCGTCGGCGAGCAGGTCGTCGCCGAGGGCCTGGCCGAGGCCTTCGTCCGGGAGCTGGCCGGGGAGCAGGCCATGGGCCCGTGGGCCACGACGCTGACCGGCGAGGAGCTGGAACGCGCCTACCGGAAGGTCACCGCCGGGATCGACGTCGCCGGGATGGCGAACCTGCCTCCGTACGTGCACGGTGACGCGACGGCGCGGATCCTGGGCTGCGAGCCGGTCGGGCTGCCGGACTTCGCCGGGTACGCGGCCGGACTACGGATCGCGGACGCCCATCTGGCCGCCACCGGGCTGACCGCCGCCGCGAGCGTCACGCTGCCGGCGCGGGAGGTCCTCACCAACGCGGGCGTGCCGACGACCGTCTGACCGGGGCGCCCTCCGGGGCGGGCGCGCTCAGGGCCTGCGCTCCGGGCGTTCCACGACGCGGAGTGGGAAGTCGGCGCTTCCGACTTCCCACTCCGGGGGCGACGAGGCGATGTGGCGGTCGAGGTGGGACCGCGCCGCACGCCGTCGTCCTCCCGAAGGGGTACCGTCCCGCGCCTCGGCCGACCGGAGGCCGGCCACGTCACCGGGCTTGTGAGGGAAGCCAGCCGTTCTGCACCGCCCGCACCCCGAACTCGAAGCGGCTGCGCGCGCCCAGCCGCTCCATCAGCTCCGTCGCCACCCGCCGCGCGGTGCGCGGCGAGACGCCCAGCCGCTTGGCGATCGCCTCGTCCGTCAGACCGTGCGCCAGCAGCCGCACCACCGTCGACTCCTGGGTGCTGAGCCCGCCCTCCTCCGGCGCCGCCGGCGAGGCCGCGCCCAGCGGCTGGGCCTGCGTCCACACGTGCTCGAACAGCGCGCACAGCGCCATCAACGTGCCGTCCCCGCTCAGCACCACCGCACCCGCCCGGGTGTCGTCACCCCGCACCGGGATCAGCGCGGTCGTCCGGTCGAAGATGATCATCCTGGTCGGCAGCTCCGGCACCGTGCGCACCTCCCCGCCCAGCTGCGCCAGCCACCCCACGTACGACACCGTCGGCTGGCTGTTGCGCACACTGTCCTGGTAGACCGTGCGCATCCGCACGCCCCGGGCCAGCAGGGCCTCGTCGTGCGGACGCGAGGCGTCGATGCTCTCCGGACTGTGCCCGCCACCGGGCGCGAAGGTCATGATCTCGGTCGTCAGGCCGTGTGCCAGCGCGGCGATCCGGTCCCGGATCCGGTCGAGCCCGACCAACTGCTCGACCCCCGCGTTCGCGCTGTCCGGCCGCAGGTCCGCGAACTCCGCGATCAGCTGCGCCGCCGCGGCCCTGGACGCCTCGACCCGCTGCTGCTGGGCGGCCAGTTCGGCCTGCTGGCGGGCCATCAGCAGTTCCAGGCCGATCTCAGGCGACACCGCGCACAACTCGCCGGCCCGCTCGTAGGACGGGCGGATCAGCGCCAGCGTGCTCAGCAGGTCCAGGCACCGCCGGATCTCCCCCTCGTCCTGGCCGAGGCGCTCGGCCAGCGCCCGCACCCCGTCGCAGGGATGCGCGAGCATGCTCCGGTAGACGGCTTCCGAGACGGCATCAAGCCCCAGTGCAGTGAGCAACGCCCGTTCCCCCGGTGTCACATCGATTGATGATTCGCATGCGATCATCTCATGCAGGCGTTCGAACCGGCCAGGGCAATCGGCCTGGACACTTTCGGCAGAGGCCGCATCCGGCCACCCCGGGTGCCTATGCCGAACGGGGACGGTTCGACAAAGTCCCACCATGTACCTCATTCACGCCCGGATCCAGCCACCCGGCCCCGCCCCGGGGCCGGACGCCCCGCTCGGGCCCGGTGCCGCCCGGGCGCTGCTGGCCGCGGCCCTGCCGCAGGAGCGCATCGAACACGTCGTGGTGCACCCGGCCGACGGCGACGACGGCTGCGACTGCGTCGTCCTGGGTGTCTTCCTGCTCGCCGAACACCTGGAGGACGCCGAGTGCACCGTCGCCGCGTTCTGCCGCCGTACGGCCGAGGTGCTGCCCGCATTGCGCGGCTGGACGCTGTCCTCCGTCAACGCCCCGCTCGTCGCCCCGTTCTACGAGCGGCTGCTGGACGGAAGCGGCCCTGCTGGACGAATCCGTCCACTGCCGTTTTCGTCCAGCGAGAACCCCTTCCACCCGTTCTGAGCTGCGGCGAAGCTATTGATCAGCAGCCGGGCCCACCGCCCGGGAGGCCACCGGACGAGCGTCGACCGCGGGACGCGAAGCCGGTGCCTCCACTCACGTCGCCACCACTGCCGAGAGGTTCCGCCATCATGCTCCGCATCCCGCTCACCAAGGCCGCCGCGGTCGCCGCCCTCGCCCTCACCGCCGTCCTGCCGCCGGCCGGCCAGGCCGCCGCCAACACCATCTGGGACTCCCCCGCCACCGCGGTCACGGCCAACACCATCTGGGACGCGCCCGTCGCCGTCGTGCCGGCGAACACCATCTGGGACTGACGCCCGGCCCGCGACGCCGTCCCACGGCCACCGGCGGACACCCGCCCGGCCGCCGGCCGCGCACGACCGCTGCTCCTGCAGGGCAGCCGTCCGGCGCCCGGCCCACGCAGCACCCTCCTCTCCCTCCGCGCCGTCCACGGCCACCGCCGCAGCGCGAGAGCCCGTCTCCTTCACCCCGTCAGGAGTGCCACGACCGTGCCTTCCTCCACACCCTCCACCCTGTCCAAGCTCACCCGCATCGCCCTCGCCGCCTCCATCGCCGCGTCCGGCGCGGTCGCCGTCACGGCCTTCACCACCACCACGGCCCACGCCGCCACCACCTCCACCGTCGGTGGCCAGATCAGCCGCTCCGAGGTCATCTCCCGCGCCCAGTACTGGTTCAACCAGGCCCAGAACCCCGCGCTGTCCTACAGCTGGTACGCGAGCTTCCCGGACTCCAGCGGCCGCTACTACCGCAAGGACTGCTCGGGCTACGTCTCCATGGCCTGGCACCTGGGCTACAGCGCCGACACCCGCGCCATCGAGGATTCCGAGACCTACGAGATCCCGCGCAGCGAGCTGCGGGCGGGTGACGTCCTCAACAGCTACCGGGACCACGTCCTGCTCTTCGAGAAGTGGGACGACGCCGCGCACACCAGGTTCTCCTACTACGCCTTCGGCTCGACCCCGGTGAAGCACGTCACGAACAAGTCGATCAACGATGCGCAGTTCGACAGCCACCCCAACTCGGACTACAAGGCCCTGCGTTACAAGCACATCGTCGAGGACGTCACCACCGCCCCGTCCGCACTGCCCGCCGGGACCCTCGTCAAGTCGCCCAACGGGTCCACGGTCAAGGTCATCATCAACGGCGCCGGCGTCCCGGTGACCGGCGCCGACGTCGCCGCCGACGGCTACGACCTCTCCAAGGTGGTCACGGTCGACGACGGCGCGTTCAACGCCCTGCCCACCGTCCCGCCGCCGGGCACCGTCGTCCACGACCAGGGCGGCGGCAACTCCCGCTACGTCGTCATCGGCAACGCCGCGCTGACCATCTCCGGCAGCGACTGGACCGCCGACGGCTACGACAAGCGCCCCGACCTGGGCGTTCCCACCTCCTGGCTGCAGGGCGCCGTCGCCAGCACCCCCTCCACCGGCCTGGTGGTGATGGACCAGTCCGGCGCCGACAACAGCCGCTACGTCATGATCAACGGCGTGGCCGTCCCCATCGGCGCCCCCGAGTGGACCGCCGACGGCTACGACAAGCAGACCCTCATGGGCGTGCCGACCGACTGGCTGAAGAACGCCGCGGCCCGCCAGCTGGCGCCCGGCACCGTCGTCATGAACCAGTCCGGCACCGACAACAGCCGCTACGTCATGGTCGACGGCGCCGCCCTGCCGATCTCCGCCGCCGAATGGCAGAACACCGACTACAGCCTCCGGCCGCTCATGGGCGTGCCCGGCACCTGGCTCAACACCGCCGCCACCAAGAGCCCCTCCTCCGGCACCGTCGTGATGGACCAGGCCGGCACCGACAACAGCCGCTACGTCATGATCAACGGCACCGCCGTCCCGATCAACGCCACCGAGTGGACCGCCGACGGCTACAACACCCGGCCCCTGTTGGGCGTGCCCGGCGCCTGGCTCAACACCTCCGCCCACAGGCCCGTCCCGGACGGCACCCTGATCAAGGGCCAGGCCGGCACCGACTCCAGCGTCTACGTGATGGTCAACGGCTCGGCGCTGCCCCTGACCGGCACCGAGTACGCCACCACCTACGGCAACCGGTCCGTCCTGGGCGTCCCGGAGGCGTGGCAGGCCGCCCAGGCCGCCCGCCCGCTGGCCAACGGCACCGTGATCAAGAACGCCGACAACACCGACTCCAGCGTCTACGTGATGGCCGGCGGCAAGGCCGTCCCGCTCACCCCCGCCGACTTCACCGGCTACGGCTACGACCAGGCTCCGCTGCGTGCCGTTCCCGGCACCTGGGAGCAGCAGGCCGCCGCCAAGAGCGCCCCGAGCGACGGCACCCTGCTGCAGTCGTCCGACAGCAGCACCGTCTGGCAGGTCGTGGCCGGCGGCAGCAAGAAGGCCGCCGCCCCCGGTTCCTACAACCCCGCCGACGTGGTGAAGGTCCCGACCGCGCTCACCGCCGGACTCCCCACCGTCACCATCTGACCCACCCCGCTCCGCCCCGCCGCCCGCCGCCCGCCGGCCGCCGCCCGCTCCTGCTGTTTCTGCCGCTCGCACCGCCGTTCGCCACGCCGCCACGCCGCCCGCCGCACACCCCGAAGGGGAGCCCGCCACCATGGCCGCCATCCGCAAGAAGCCCGCGCTCACCGCCGCCGCCGTCCTGCTCGCCGCCCTCGCCGCCCCCGTCGCCCTCGGCACCGGCCAGGCCTCCGCCGCCTCGGTCGCCACCTGGGACAAGGTCGCCCAGTGCGAGAGCACCGGCAACTGGAGCGCCATCAACCCCGTCGGCCCGTACTACGGCGGACTCCAGTTCTCCCAGAGCACCTGGCTCTACTTCGGCGGCGCCCGCTACGCCCCCTACGCCCACCAGGCCACCAAGCAGCAGCAGATCCTCATCGCCGAGAAGGTCCTCGCCGTCCAGGGTCCCGGCGCCTGGCCGCACTGCAGCCCGGGTACCGGCCTGGCCACCGACCACGCCGATCCCTACCCGGCCACCACGGGCTACCCCGACCCGGCCACCCTGCCCGCCGGCACCCTGGTCAAGTCGCCCAACGGGCCGACCGTCAAGGTCCTCGTCAGCGGCGCCGGCCTGCCGGTGACCGGCTCCGACGTCGCCGCGGACGGCTACGACCTGAACAAGGTCGTCCTGGTCGACGACGCCCGCTTCAACGCCCTGCCCACCAACCCGCCGGAGGGCACCGTCGTCCACGACCAGGGCAGCGGCAACTCCCGCTACGTCGTCGTCGCCGGCGCCGCCCTGCCCATCTCCGGCGCCGACTGGACGGCCGCCGGCTACGACAAGCGCCCCGACATGGGCGTGCCGAGCAGCTTCCTCGCCTCCGCGGTCGCCGCCACCCTGCCCACCGGCCTGGTGATCCACGACCAGGCGGGCGGCACCGCCCGGTACGTCGTCGTCCGCGGCGCCGCCCTGCCCATCTCCGGCGGCGAGTGGACCGCCGACGGCTACAACACCCGCGCCGACATGGGCGTTCCCGGCGCCTTCCTCGCCTCCGCGGTCGCCACCACCGTGCCCACCGGCACCGTCCTCGCCGGCCAGTCCCTCGGCGACCCGAGCCGCTACGTGATGATCAACGGCAGTGCGCTGCCCATCTCCGCCGACGAGTGGACCGCCAACGGCTACAGCACCCAGCCCCTGCTGGGCGTGCCCGAGACCTGGCTGGCCGGCGCCGCCGCCAAGCCGCTCCCGAACGGCACCGTCGTCAAGAACGTCAACAACGCCGACCCCAGCGTCTACGTGATGGCCGGCGGTCAGGCCGTCCCGCTCACCCCCGCCGACTACACCGCGTTCGGCTACGACCAGCGCCCCCTGATGGGCGTGCCCGGCGCCTGGATGGCCGGCGCGGCTGCCAGGACCGCTCCGGCCGACGGCACCCTGCTCGTGTCGCCGGACAGCACCACCGTCTGGCAGGTCGTGGCCGGCGGCGGCAAGAAGGCCCTCACCGAGGCCGACTTCGGCCCGGGCAAGCTCAGCTTCTCCGACGTGGTCCGGGTGCCCACCGCCCTGACGGCCAAGCTCCCCACCGTCACGTCCTGACCCCTCGTCCCACAGCGCCCGGGCCGCCCAGCCAACCACGGCCGGGCGGCCCGTTCGTCGTCCTCCGTCGGGGTCAACGAGGCGGTGTGGCGGTGGAGGTGGCGGGACGGGGGGCGGGGTGGCGGTGGTCGCCGTGGTGGCGGGTGGTGAGGGGGTAGGCCCACGCCAGGAGGGCGAGGAGCAGCACGAACGGGAGCACGGTGCAGAGCGCGGCGCCGCCGGCGACGGCGGGCGGCGGTGCGCTATCGCGGGGTTCAGCGGGCATCGGTGAGGTCGAGTTCGGCCCAGACGGTCTTGGCGTTGGGGTGGCGGGGAACGGTGCCCCAACGGTCGGCGAGGGCGTCGATCAGCACCAGGCCCCGGCCGGACTGGGCATCCGAGGCGCTGCGGGCGGTCGGCAGGACCGGGAGGACGGGCAGGCGGTCGCCCCGGCAGTCCGAGACCTCGATCCGGAGGGTGGCGCCCCGGCGCACAAGGGTGGTGAGACGGAGGTGCAGCTCGAATCCGCGCCCCGCAACGCGACCGTGCCTGATCGCGTTCGACGCCAGCTCCGCAACGATGATCAGAGCGGAGTGGAACGGCTCACCGAACGCGGAATCGACTCCCCAGAGGGCGAGTTGGCGTCTCGTCACTTTGCGGCAGAGGCAGGCACCTTTGGGCGTGGCGTCGAGTGTGATGGTGTGACGGCGGGGGTTGTCGAGCGGGATTTCGGTCGTCATGGAGAAAATCGTGGCGGCCCGGACGTACGCTGACCACGAGTCCGGCGGGCACGGAGCGTGCTTGTCCGGACGCGGAGGGTCGGCCGGTCGGGGCGGCCCGGATCATTCGGTCGCATACACGTGTGAGCAGGGGTGATTCCCATGGTGAGTGGCGTCGAGCGCACGGTCTTCGACGACGGGGAGACGGCGGAGAACTCGGACGGGGTGGCCGAGTTCTACAGCGCGGTGGGGAAGTTGATGAAGATGTTCCGCGAGCGGGCGGGACTGACGCAGCGGGAACTGGCCGACATCATCGGCTACAGCGAGGACATGCTCGGCGCGGTCGAGCGGGGGAAGCGGACGCCGAGAGTCGAGATCCTGACGAAGGTGGACGACGCGGTGGGCGCGGGCGGGGCGCTGAAGCTCATCGCGGACGACGTGATGAAGGCGAAGATCCGGGTGAGTGAGCGACACCCCGCGTTCTCCAAGGCCTTCACGCAGGAGGAGTCGAAGGCGATCGAGATCCACGAGTACAGCAGCCTGTACATTCCCGGACTGCTGCAGACCGAGGCGCACGCGCGGGCCCTGTTCAACATGCGTCGGCCCTGGCTCTCGGTCGAGCAGGTCGACGAGTGGGTGGCCGCGCGCATGGCGCGGCAGGAGATCCTGAGCCGCTGGCCGCTGCCGCTCATGAGCTGGGTGATCGACGAGAGCGCGCTGCGCCGCCCGCTGGGTGGCTGGGACGTCCACCAAGCCCAACTGCACCACCTGCTCAAGGTCGCTGAGGTCCGTGGCCTGGAGTTGCAGGTCATGCCCCTCGATCGCACCGAGAACGCAGGCATGGGAGGGTCGTTCACCCTACTCACTCCCAACGGTCGCGCGCAGATCGCGTACGTGGCAGTCCAGCACATCAACAGGCTCATCACCGACCCGGTCGAGGTCCGTAAGATGGCTGCACGGTACGGCACCCTCAGGGGCCAGGCACTCACCATGAAGGAGTCCCTGACCCTGATCGAGAAGATTCTGGGAGAGCGGTAGTCATGGCCGAACTCGCGTGGTTCAAGAGCAGCTACAGCAGCAACGAGGACGCCCAGTGCGTCGAGGTCGCCGAGACCCCCGGCACCGTCCACGTCCGTGACTCCAAGGACAAGAGCGGCCCCCAGCTGGCCTTCGAGCCGGCCGCCTGGAAGGCGTTCGTGTCCTTCGCCGCGAACGCCGACGTCTGAAACACCACCCCACCGACGGCCCGCCGCTTCCCCAGCGTCGGGCCGTCGGCGCATCCTGAACCCATGACCGACCTGGCCTGGTTCAAGAGCAGTCACAGCAGCAACGAGGGCGCCGCGTGCATCGAAGTCGCCGAGACCCCCGGCACCGTCCACGTCCGCGACTCCAAAGACAAGACCGGCCCCCAGCTCACCTTCGACCCCGCCGCCTGGAAGGCGTTCGTGAACTTCGCCGCAGGCTACGACATCTGAGCCACCACCACGCTGGCCCGCCGCTCCCCCGCGGCGGGCCATTCTGCGTTCCCGGCACTCAAACGCCACGCCTGCCGACAAGAGACAGCTGGACGGCTTGGCCGACGGATTGATACGCCTTGAACAGTTGCTGACCCCGCACCACGGGGAGTACTCCTGGTAGCGAACCGACTACAGAACGGGGCGACCCGCCGAGGCGGGTGTTCCACCTCGGCCGGGATCGCACAACCCGGACACCTGGTCGAGCTGTTGATCCCGTCAGTACCACCAGCGAATTGGAGCGCAGCACAGATGGCAACCGCACCGTGGGGTACCACCCGCATGGGGCCGTTCACGGCCACCGTCCCGGTCCCGAAGTACCTGCCCACCATCGACCCCGAGACGCAGGTCGCCGTGTTCGTGGACGAGCACGGCCGCACCATCGAGATGGGCGGTCACGGCACCAGCACGAGCGGCCTGACGCCCACCACGACCACCCCGGGTGACGGGTCCGGCCCAGGTGGCGCGACCGATTCCGACACCACCGAGTCGTACGACCAGGACCAGAGTTCCGGCTGATGCGCGACAGCAGGTTGGTGCTGGTGCTGACCAACCCCTACGACGTGACAGCGGACATGGTGTTGCGGCTTCTCGCCGAGCGCCGGGTTCCCGTGGTCCGTCTCGACCCCGGCACCGACCTGCACGCGGGTGCCTCGCTGACCGCCACGTACCGCACGGGCGACCAGCGGGGCACCCTACGCACGGCGAGCCGGGAGATCGACACCACGCGGATTCGGTCCGTGTGGGTGCGCAGGCCCTCGCCCTACGAGGGGCCGCCGGAGTTGACCGGCCAGGACCGCCGGTTCGCCGCAGAACAGGCCCTGTGGGGCGCCGGGGGCATGCTCGCGTCACTGCCTGGCGCGCACTACGTGAATCACCCCTGGAACAACCGGGCCGCCGAGTTCAAGCCCGCGCAGCTCTCGACCGCGCAGCGCTGCGGGTTCCTGGTGCCCAGCACGGTGATCACCGACGACCCCTACGAAGCAAGGACGTTCGCCGCCCAGCAGTCCGGCGGAGTGGTCTACAAGCCGGTGTGGAACACGCTCTACCGCGTGGACGATCAGCCGCACAGCGTGTGGGTTCGGTCGGTGAGCGCGGCCGAGATCACCGACGCCGTGTCCGTCTGCCCCCACATGTTCCAAGCCAAGGTGGACAAGGCGTTCGACGTGCGGGTGACCGCCGTGGGCGGCCGACTGTTCGGAGTCCGGATCGACAGCCCCGATCTCGACTGGCGCTACCGTCAAGACCTGATGAGGTGCACACCGATCGAGGTACCCGCGTCGGTCGCACGTGCGGTCGCGTCCTATCTCGCCGAACTCCGTTTGCATTACGGCGCGTTCGACTTCTCTGTGACCCCTGCGGGTGACTGGTACTTCCTTGAGTGCAGTGCGACCTGAAGTCGCAAGATCTAGCGGCAGGTCCAGGAGGAATGGACCTGCTTCGGCCAAGTGATCAATGAGGCCGATCCCCTAGGGCGGGTGCTCGCTGGGTAACCGGTGGGTGCCAAGCCGCCTGACAGATAAGCCCCAAGGGCTGGCGGGCCATCGCCGGCCACAGGGCAAGGGGAAGACCCGAAGGGTGAGCGCAAGCGAACCCCCCGTGAGGACTCGTGAAGGAAAGCCGCGTCAATGGTGAGTAGTCGGCGGTACAGGACAACGGGCTGCGATGCCCGAAGCGGCGCGGGACCCTGCATTACCCCGTGTGTGATCACCGCTGTCCCGGGTTATAGGGGGCACCCTCGCGGGTCGCATCTAGATCTTGTGGAACAGGGAAACCCCGTAAGGGTCCAGCCCACCAGGGCTGGTAAGCCGGAGGTAACGAAGGTGAATCCCCTTGCGGGAACAGGATGTCCCGAGAAGCGAATGCTGCTAGGGCGACAAGCCCAGGGGAACCGGCGGGACTACGGCGCCTCGGCCGCCGCCCATAACCCGGCAGATACCGGACCGATGTCCGGAACCGAAAGGTAGCTGACGCGGGACAGGTGGACCTTTGGAGAAGCAGCGGGCATGACCCCTAACCAGGACGGATGTAGATACCGGAGGTGAAGGCGGAATGAGCAGCGAGCGTGAAGCGCAGGATGCCTCTCCGGGGACTGAAACCCTGGACGACGCGAAGTTCTGGCACAGCATTGACTGGGCCGAGACAGAGCGGAACGTGAGGCGACTGCGCCAACGCATCTTCAAGGCCGAACAGGAGGGGGACCCGAAGAAGGTCCGTAACCTCCAGAAGCTCATGCTGCGGTCCCGCTCCAACACGCTTTCCAGCGTGCGGAGAGTGACGCAGCGAAGCTTGGGAAGGCGCACCCCCGGCATTGACGGGGAACTGGCGCTGACGCCGTCGGAACGGGGTCGGTTGGTGAGGTCACTCGCCGAAGACCCGGCGGACGGAGTCAGGCCGGTGCGCCGCACACACATTCCGAAGGCCAACGGAAAGACAAGGCCACTCGGTATCCCGGTCATCCGGGACCGAGCCCAACAGGCCAGGGTGAAAAACGCCCTGGAACCCCAATGGGAAGCGCGTTTTGAAGGGCGAAGCTACGGCTTCCGTCCGGGGCGAAGCTGCCACGACGCCATCGGAGCGATCTTTTCGATCATCTCCGGAAAGAGTCGTCGGCGGTGGGTTCTAGACGCTGATCTGGCGAGCGCGTTTGACCGGATCAACCATGACCACCTGATGGGGGTCATCGGGGATTTCCCTGCAATCAGGGCGATCCACGGTTGGCTGAAGGCTGGCGTGATGGAGCACGGAAGGTTCGCACCGACCGAGGAGGGAACTCCAAAAGGCGGTGTAATCAGTCCGTTGCTGATGAACATTGCGCTACACGGAATGTTTGAGGCAGCGGGGTATCGAGACGATAGGTCGCCCGCCATGACGGCGAAGATGCCCATGTTGGTTCGGTACGCGGATGACTTCGTGGTGTTCTGCACCACAGAATCGGAAGCGCTGGCAGTGAAGGATCGTCTGGCCGCCTGGCTGGAGCCGAGGGGCTTGGCCCTGAACGAGGACAAGACCCGCGTGGTCAGTCTCCGGGAAGGGTTCGACTTCCTTGGGTTCAACATCCGGCGGTACCCGAACGATAAGACGCTGATCAAGCCGAGCAACGACGCTGTGAGACGCATCCGGAAAAAGGTCAAGGAGATCACGGTACGTCTGCGCTCTGCGCCGACGACCGTGGTAATCAATGAGCTGAACCCGGTCGTCAAGGGATGGGCCACCTACTACAGGGGGGTCGTCTCCTCGGAGACGTTCTCTCGTCTGGATGGGTACATGTGGGAACGCATGTACAGGTGGTCAAGGCGCAGGCATCCGATGAAGTCTTGGGGCTGGATCAAGACCAAGTATTTCGGGAAGCGTGCCCCTTGGAGTGAAGACCGCCACGTGTTCGGGGATGATGAGACAGGGAAGTTCCTGCACAAGTTCGCTTGGACCAAGATCGTCCGGCATACCCTGGTAAAGGGAAGGGCATCCAAAGATGACCCCGAGCTGGACGAATACTGGGCCGGGCGGATCCGGAAGCGGCCGTATCCACAGGTAGAAGGCAAGAACGTTTACCTGGCGGCAAGGCAGAAGGGTCTGTGCCCGCTGTGTGGGCTGGACTTGATTTAAGGTGCTGGTTACGAACCGGAGCACGTCCGTGAATGGGCGTCCTGGTTCGAAGCGAAGCGCCGGACAGTGAACGCCCACCATCTCACTTACCGGTCACAAGGCGGCTCTGATGACCCGTCCAACCTCGTGCTGATCCACGCGGAATGCCACCGGCAGCATCATGCGGCCGACCATTCCCACGGCCCAAGGAGAGCCAATGTTCGGCCCTAGTGGTCTGCTTGAGCCGGATGCGGTGAGAGTCGCACGTCCGGTTCTGAGGGGGGACTCTGGTCGAGAGGCCAGGGTCCTACCCGACACCCGAACGGCCAATGGGCGTGGCAGCCGGCGCATACCACCACCGCCATCGCCCAAGCTCTTGCCGACCAACTGGAGAAAGGCCCCGACACGTGAGCACATCGGCTCAGTTGCGCAGCGCCCTGACGGAAAGCCTCGCCGAGGACGGCACCCTCACCGGACCCGAGTGGCGCAGCGCGGCCGCCGCGGTTCCCCGCGAGCTGTTCACGGGGTCCTACTTTCTTCCGGTGGCGGGCACCCTGCCCACCAGCTACCGACCCGTCCGCGAAGGCGAGCCCGGGTGGCTGGAGGGTGTCTACTCCGACCAGACGCTGATCACCCAACTGGACGGGCGGGTCAGGCCCGACGACGTGACCGAGGACGCCGTGACCGGCTCCCCGTCGTCGTCGTCCACCTTGCCGTCCCTGGTGCTGCGGATGTGGCAGCAGCTCGGCACGGAGGCCGGTCACCGGGTGCTGGAGATCGGCACCGGAACCGGGTACTCGACCGCCCTCGGCGCGCACCGCCTCGGGGACGCCAACCTGACCAGCATCGAGTACGACCCGGTGGTCGGCGGGGCTGCCGCCACGGCGCTCAAGGCGGCCGGGTTCGCGCCCCGGCTATTCATCGGTGACGGGCTGCGCGGCGCCCCACAGGATGGGCCGTACGACAGGCTCATTGCCACGTGCTCGGTCCGGTACATTCCCATGCCTTGGCTGCACCAGGTGAAGCCCGGCGGGAAAATCCTGGCCACCCTCTCCGGGTGGAGCTACGCCAACGCCCTCGCGCTGCTCGACGTGACCGGCCCCGGAGAGGCCGCGGGCCGGTTCCTCCCCGGGTACACGAGCTTCATGATCGCCCGGCCGCACGACCGGCCGCCCCGCGCGACGCTGGCCCTGCTGCCCGGGGAGGAGCGTCCGAGTCAGATCGACCCCGCGAAGCTCGACAACTGGACCGGAGGTTGGATCGCGCAGCTCGCGGCTCCCTCGGCCGAGCGCATGGGAGCGGGAGCCGAACAGATCCTCTGGGACGTGGCCACCGGTTCGCAGGCGCGGACCACGCCCAACCCTGACGGTGGGTGGACAGTCGTCCAACGCGGTCCCGTCCGCCTGTGGGACCGGGTGGAACGGGCCGTGCAGCGCTGGCAGGCCGCCAACGAGCCGCACCAGGAACGGTTCGGGATCACGGTCTCGGCCGCCGGCCAGCGGGTCTGGCTCGGCACCGAGGCCGGGCCGGGCTGGAACCTGCCCATCTGACGCCGTCCGTCCGGACTCCGCCGCGAACTGCGACGTCTGAAACAGCACCGTCCCGGGGGCCCGCCGCTTCCCTGCGGCGGGCCGTCGGCGAATCCTGATCCCATGCCCGCCCTGGGCATCTTCGGTTGCACGGGCCTCGTGCGGTTGCCGCTGTCACCCGCCCTCGCCGTGGCCCTCCCCGTCCTCCTCTGGGTGATCACGACCGCTGCCCTCACGGCGACCGTCGGGAAGTCCTGAACCTCCCCGAACCACGGGCGTGGGGGGGGGGGGGGGGGGGCGGCGCCCCCCCCCCCCCCCCCGGGGGGGCGCGCGAGAACATGGGAGCGGCCGTCCGGGGGGGCGCCCGGGGGGCCGACGGGTTCCGCGCCCAAAGAGGGGGGGCGCG
>NZ_JBHVGL010000012.1:148975-260696 GCF_042800875.1 Kitasatospora sp. NPDC057595
CGGGGGCCCCCCCGGCCCCCCCCGGGGTTAACACCCCCGGGCCCCCCCCGGCCCCCGGCGGTATGTCCGCACCCCCCCCCACCCCGGGGGGGGGGAAGGCGGCCCACCCGACTCCCCACGCCCGAGACCGCTGCGGATGCCTCACCTACGCGCAGGAGAGCGGGGCGAGGCCGCCACTGGTGAACACGTAGCTGACCGATCGCTTGTCCGGTCCCGGCGACGCCTACGGCATGCCCCCCTACGGACTTCCGCAGGAAGTCCCTGCTCCCCTGACGCCGGCCGCGCCCCGCCGGGACGGCCCGGTGGCCTCGGTGGGGCACCTCGTCGCGTAGCGGAAGGTCACCGGAACCGCCTGCCGATCAGTGCCATGATCGGTGCGGTAGGGGCGCGTTCACGACTGAAAGGTGATCACAGATGCTGCTTCGCGATGTCGGGCACGGCGACGTCGACGCCTACGTCCGGATGCGGTGCGACCCGCTCATGATGGCCGAGTTGGGCGGTCCGCAGCCCCGGGAGGGAATGGCGTCGAGGGTGGGCCGGGACATCGAGCGGGTGGCGGCGGGCACGGACTGGATCAAGATGATCGTGCCCGACGCGGCGGCGCCGGACGTGGTCGCCGGGGCCGTGAACCTGTGGATGCAGGGGAGCGGGGACGAGCGGACCACCGAGATCGGGTGGATGGTGCTGCCGGAGTTCCAGGGGCGGGGGCTGGGCAAGCGGGCGGTCCACACCCTGCTGGAGCAGGCCCGCGAGGACGGCCGGTGGGGGCTCGTGCACGCCTACCCGGCGACGACGAACGCCCCGTCCAACGGCATCTGCCGCACGCTGGGCTTCCGCCTCCTGGGCGAGCAGGACACGCCCTTCGGCGACCGGGTCATCCGGTCCAACCACTGGGTCCTGGACCCGCGCGGCGATCTGGCCTGAGCCCGGGACGGTGGCGCGGCGGTCAGCCGGCACGGGCGCGCAGGTGGGCGCTGCGGCTCTTCACCTGCCCGGCCGACCGCAACCCACCCGTTCAGACCGCCCGCTGCCCGCCGCAGCGGGCAGCGGGCGGTCTCCGCCCTAGACGCCGGTCTCGTACGTGACCCAGGTCGTACGCTCGGCAAGGGAGTTGTACAGCGCCTGGGCCTGGTGGTTGTCCTCGGCGGTGACCCACTGCACGAAGGTTCGCCCCTCGGCGGCGGCGAGTGCGCGCAGCTGCTCGATGAGCGCCCGTCCGACGCCCCGGCCCCGGGCCTCGGGATCGGTGAACAGGTCGTCGAGGAAGAGGCCCGTCGTCCCGGTGTACGGGGAGGGGACGGGGCGGTGGTGCGCGAATCCGACGACGGCTCCGTCGACCTCCGCGACGAGGGCGTCGCACTCGTGCCCGGGATCCGTCAGCCAGGCCCAGGCGCGGGAGACGACCTCCTCGGACTCCTCCAGCCGGTAGAACGCACGGTACTGGCGGAACAGCACGCGCCAGCGGGCTTCGTCGGCTGCGGCGAGGGGGCGGACGGTCGGGGCGTTCGTGGTCATGTGGTGCTCTTTCCTTACGTGGTGCATGCTTACTTGGTGCTTGCGCGGTGCGCGGGCGGCTCTCCGCTGAGGTCCCCCGCGGCGGCGCGGAGGTCGGAAAGGGACCGCTTCTGCCGGCCCTCCCCGTCGAAGTTGTCGGGCGAGAGCCACCGCCGCAGCGCCCCGCCGACCTGCGGCCACTCGGTGTCGACGACGGAGTACCAGGCGGTGTCGCGGCTGCGGCCCTTGTAGACCACGGCCTGGCGGAAGATCCCCTCGAAGGTGAAGCCCAGCCGCACGGCCGCCCTGCGCGAGGGCTCGTTGAGGCTGTCGCACTTCCACTCGTAGCGGCGGTAGCCGAGCCCGTCGAAGGCGTAGGACATCAGCAGGAACTGGGCCTCCGTGGACAGCGGGGTCCGCTTCAGCAGCGGGGAGAAGGTCACGCTGCCGACCTCGACGACGCCGTTGGACGGGTCCTGGCGCATCAGGGCGAGGGTGCCCACGGCCCGCCCGGTGCGCGGGTCGACGACCGCGTACTGCAGGGGGTCGTCCGCCCGCGTCTCCGCCGTCACGTGGGCGCGGTAGTCGGCCGGGTCGTCGAACGGGCCGGACGTCATGTACGTCCAGTCCGCGCCGTCCGCCGCGAGGGCGTAGGCGGCGTACAGGTCGTCGGCGTGGCGGTCCGCGTCCAGGGGTTCCACCCGGCAGAAGCGGCCCTCAAGGGTGACCCGGGCGGGCGCCGGGCGCGCCGTCCAGCCGGGCAGGGGGTGGCCGACGGGCTGGCCGTATTCGTTGGGACGTGCGGACATGTTCTTCTCCTGGTGTGCCGGTCCTTCCAGGCTAGGGACCGTGTGGACCCTCGATAAGGTCCACGGTACGGTCGTTCCATGGAGCCACGACGTGAGACCCTCGGGCCGCAACTCGACTTCCTGCTCCACGAACCGCTGTCCCGCACGCGCGGCGGGGACTCCCTGCAGAAGCAGCTGCTGCACCGCCTGCGGGCCGCCGTCCTCGACGGCCGGCTCCCGGCGGGCAGCCGCCTGCCGGGCTCGCGCGCCCTGGCCGAGGGCCTCGGGGTGTCGCGCAACACCGTGACGCTCGTCTACGACGTGCTGGGCACGGAGGGATACATCGAGCCCAGCCGGCAGGGCACCCGGGTCGCCGCACTGGCCCGCCCCGAGCCGGCCGACCGCGCGCACCCGGCCCCGGCGACCCTGGGGCGGCGTGCCGAGCGGATCCGCAACCGCGACCCCGGCGGCGTCGACTCCTTCGCCTTCGCCTCGGGCGTTCCCGCCCTGGCCCAGTTCCCCCTCGCGGCCTGGCGGCGCTCCCTGGACCGGGTGCTCCTGCGGGGCGGCACCGAGCTGCTGGGGTACGGCCCGCCGCGCGGCGAACCGGCCCTGCGGACGGCCGTCCTGCGCCACCTCGCGCTCGCCCGCGGCATGCGCTGCGCCCCGGAGCAGGTCGTCATCACCGAAGGGGCGCAGGAGGCGCTCTCGCTGTGCGTGCGGCTGGTCACCGACCCGGGGGACATCGCCTGGGTCGAGGACCCGGGCTACCGGGGCGCGCAGACCGCGCTCGTCGGCGGCGACCTGACCGTCGTCCCCGTCCCGGTCGACGCGGACGGACTGCGGACCTCCGCGTCCGACTGGACGGCCCGCCCGCCCCGCCTCGTCTGCACCACCCCCGCGCACCAGTACCCGACGGGCGCGGTCCTCACTGCGGCCCGGCGCCTCGACCTGATCGAGAAGTGCCGACGGCACGGCGCCTGGATCATCGAGGACGACTACGACAGCGAGTTCCGCCACAGCGGCGAACCCCTCGCCTGCACGCAGGGCCTGACGCCCGCCGCGCCGGTCTTCTACGTCGGCACCTTCAGCAAGACCCTCTTCCCCTCCCTGCGGCTGGGGTTCCTCGTGCTGCCCGAGCAACTGGTCGGCCGGGCGGCGCCGGTGGTGGACGAGCTGCTGCGCGGCGGGCACCGCCACGAGCAACTCGCCCTCGCGCACTTCATGGAGAGCGGCCAGTACGGCCGGCACCTCGCCCGCATGCGCCGCCTCTACCGCCGCCGGCGCGACGTGCTCAGGGCGGCGCTGGTCGAACACTTCGACGTGCCGCACACCGTGACCGGCGGGGACAGCGGGATGCACCTGACCGTACGACTGCCACCGGACGTTCCCGACCGGGCGCTCGCCCACGCCGCCCGCCGCCACCGGCTGGCCCCCCGGCCGCTGTCCCCGCACTCCCTGAACCCCGACACCGCCCCCAACGGACTCGTCCTGGGGTACGGCAACACCCCCGAATCGGCGTTCGCCCCCGGGCTGCGCCAACTCTCCCACCTGGCAAGGACCTTGGGCTGACCCCCGAACCGCGGAACATCGAAATCCCCGCCACGGCTTCCTTCGTTCCGCTCCCCCGCCGACGGCTTCCCTGGGACCATTCCCCCAGGGGGTTGCCATGAATTCTCGAATCAGGAAAACGACGCCTCCGGGCCGGTTCCGGCTCTCCGGACCCGCCGCCCGCCGGCTGATACCGGCCCTGCTCGTCCTGGCAGGACTGACCGCCACCGCTCTCGGCTTCGCCTGGTTCGCCGACGCCGACATGCGAATGAACGCCTACCGCGCCGCCCCGCCGTGCAGCACGGCGGAGGCGCACGGGCCCGACGCGCGCTGCGTGCGGCACGAACCGGGCAAGGTGACGGCCAAGGCCGTCCACCGCGGCTCCGGCCCCTCCGCCGACGACCCCGAGAAGGAGCACAGGCTGACCGTGGTGCGCGAGGCGGCTCCGACCCGCAGCTACGAGGTCGGCAAGGCCCTCTACGAGGACGTGGAGATCGGCGCGACCGTGGACCTGACGGTCTTCCGGGGGCGGGTGGCCGCGATCGCCTACCGGGGGCACCACGTCAACACCCCGCACCCGTCCGTCACGGTCTACTTCGGAATGGTCCTCCTGGTCGGCCTGGGAACCGCACTCACCTCCCACGGCCTGTCCTGGCCCCGGCTGGGCCCGAGCCCGGCCCGGTTCGCCACCGTCGGCGGCGCCGCCGCCGGCCTGGCCTTCCTCAGCGGCATGGCCTTCATGTGGCTGCCCCTGCCATCCGGTCTCCTCCCCGCCCTCCCCGTCCTCCTCTGGCTGATCGTGACCGCCACCGCCACCGCGATCACCTGGAACGACTGACCCCGCGCCGCGCACGGGAAGTCGGACGGGCCGACTTCCCACGCCCGAAACCCCTACAGAAGGCGGGTGTCGGCCTCCTACGTCGGTCGGCTCATCGTGGCGGTGGCGTCGAGGCTGACGATCGGCGGGCTCTCCTCGTACGACACGCTGATGCCGGCGGCCAGCTCGGCGACGGCATCCTTCAGCTCCTTCGACGTCGCGCCCGCCTTCGTGGTGGCGACCTTGATGCCGGATCCGTCCGGAAGCATGGCGACGGAGTGGACGGGACCCGGGAGCCTGTTCGACTCGGCCGCCTCCGCGATCCGGTCGAGCGCGGGGTCGACCGTTCCTCGCGAGTACCGGCACTTCCGGATGAGCGTGTGGGACGTCTCGATGCCCGGGTGCGCCGCCGCAGCCGCTTCGATCAGGGTCCGCGCCCGGCCCTCGTCGGTCGCGAAGAGGATGACGTGCCGCCCGGCCGGGTCCAGCTGGAGTGCGCCGAAGGTGTCCTTGAAGTCCGCACGCCCCTGTTCCCCGAGCGCCGATTCCAAAGTCTGCAGCGCGGAGTAGGTGCGCCCGTCGATCGGCGACGCCGGGCGGGGCTCGGGCGCTCCGCCGCACGCACTGAGCAGGACGCTCGCGAGAAGACCGGCCGACCAGGCGGCGATCGAGCGGTGCGGATTCATCGATCGATCCGTTCTTCCTTGCGCGTCCTTCATGGTGACGATCGGTCAGCCCACCCTACGGGAGGCCGGCGAGGAGACGGCCAGGGACTCCCGGCGATCACATGCGGGGCGGGGGTGTGCCATGATGCGCTTCGCCCGCCGCGCGGTGCGCAACGCGCCCACGGGCAGCCCGCTGGCGGGCCTGATGCTGCACGCGCTGTACGAGCGGGGGAAGGCCCGCCCCCGGGAGGAACCGTTCAGGGCCCTGTTCGAACGCCGACGGCTGACCACCGCCGCGAACGCACTCGCGCTGGTACCCGAGCACGACCCGTACCTCCCGCCGCTGCGGCACCTGCTGGCCCACCACCTGGTCCGGGCGAGGATGTGGGACGCGGCGCTCGACGAGTTCCGGCGGCTCGGCCCGTGGTGCGGCGCCGCGCCCTGGACCGACCGCGCCGACCCTGTGACGGCCTTCCACGCCGCCCGGGGGCTCGCGGCGGCCAGGTCCAAGGTCGAGACGGGCCGGGGCCGCCGGGCCGTGAAGGACAAGCAGCAGGGCATGGCCGGCTGACGCGGCACCGCCTCCCTCGACACGGAGCGCCGTCAGGCGGCTTGGGCCCGATGGGAGCCGTCGGTGGTGTGGCGCGGCCCGACAGACAACAGGAGTTCGCGGATGCGCAGGCCCAGGTGCAGGGTGGTGCGGTCCGCGCCGTTGTTCAGGTCGAGTCCGGTGATCTCCTGGATCTGCCGCAGCCGGTAGTACAGCGAGGTGCGGTGGACCCGGAGCGCTTCGGCGGTCCTGGGCATCGACCCGGCGTGGTCGAGGAAGCACCGCAGGGTCTCCTCCAGCCGGGGCCCGTTGCCCGATTCCAGGAGGGTGCGCAGCGGCCTCGGGAGCAGTGACTCGTTCAGGGCGTGGTCCGGCAGTTGCAGCAGCACGGCGAACTCGCCGAGGTCCTCCCAGGAGCCGATGCCCTCCAGTCCGGGCATCCGGCGTGCCGCGCGCACCGCGACGAGCGCCTGCTCGTAGGAGGTCCGCGCGCCGGTGAGGCCCGTCTGTCGGCCGCCGATGCCGATGACGGGCTCGGCCGAGGCGCCCAGCCGGGTGCCGAGGGCGTCCAGGAGGCGCGCGGACTGCTCCCGGAGGGCGCCCTGGGTCAGCGGCCGGTCGGCGAGCTGGAGCAGGACGGCCCGGTGCGAGGAGACCGCGAAGGCGGCGCTCACCGACCGGGTGCGGCCGAGGTCCTCCAGGGCGCCGTGGAGCGCGGTCGTCACCTGCCCGGCAGACAGCTGGGAACGCCTCACCCGCACCACGCCGACCACCGCGTGGGGGGCGTCCGGAAGCAGCGCGTCGTCGAGCAGCCGCTGTCGGGACCCGGCGCGCGTGGCGGCGTCCGGGCCCAGCAGCGACAGCAGGAGCTCCTGGTGCCCGGTCCTCTCCTCCTCGGCCGCGAGGCGGTCGGCGTACAGCTGGCCGACGACGGCGGGGGTCACCCGGGCGATCGCCTCGCTCTCCTCCGGGGTCAGCCGGCCCTCCGGCGCGATGACCGTCAGCAGGCCGAAGAAGTGGCCGCGCTCGCGCAGCGGCACGCAGTAGCGGGGAAGCAGGCCGAGATCGTCCCGGCCGTCGAGGAACCCCGGCTTCGACCACCGCGCGACGCCCTGGTCCAGGACATGACGCGCGACCTCGCCGCATGCCTGTCCGTACAGCAGGCTGTGGACGCGGACCGGGTCCGCGTCGTCGAAGTGGCGGCTGGAGCAGATCCGCCTGACCGAGGGGTCGACCAGGGTCACGGACCGCCGGAGCGACTCCGCGAGGTCCTCGATCAGCGCCTGCAGCGCGGTACTGCCGCAGGGGGCCCGCAGCCACCGTTCGGTCATGGCGGTCCCCGTTCGCGCTCGCTGTCCCGTTCGTTCTCAGGACACGCTGGCACCACCGCGATGCCCCACGGTGCACGGTTCTTGTCCCTGTCCGCAGCGTGAGGGTCGGCACTCAGCCTCGTGGCGGAGACGCCACCACGCCACGGAGCCGCCGCCACTCGCTCGGGGACACCCCGTGGGCCGCCCGGAAGCGGCGGCTGAAGTGGCTCGGGCTGCTGAACCCGCAGCGGGCGGAGACGGCGGCGACGGTCAGCCGGTCGTACCGCGGGGAGGCGAGCATGCGCCGAGCCTTCCCGAGCCGCTCCTCGATGAGCCACTGCTCCAGGCTGATGCCCGCAGCGCCGAGCAGGGTGTAGAGGCGGCGGATCGAGACGGCGTGCTCCGCCGCGATCCGCTCCGGCGTCAGGTCACGGTCCGCCAGGTGGGCCCGCGCGTAGGCCATGACCCGGGTGAGCAGGGTCTCGTCCATCGTCGACCTGACCTCGACGCTCTCCTCGACGTGCGCGGCCGAGAGCAGCAGCGCGCGCACCAGCTCCGTGGTGGCGGACGCCAGGGCCTCCGCGCCGGGGTCGGCCTCCAGTCGGCCCGGATCGTGCCACAGGCCCCGCAGGTGCTGCAGCACCAGGCCGTGCAGCGGGCTGGCGCGCAAGCGCAGGGACGCCCGCTCCACCGTCTCCACCGGCACACCGAGGCGGTCCATGTCGAACATGAGGGCCTGGGAGGCGCCGTCCCCGGACCAGCCGTACGTGCGGGGCGACAGCTCGTGGAAGACGCAGATGTCGTGGGACCCGAGGAGTTCCCGCCGGCCCGCGACCTCGGCCCGGTGCACGCCCAGGGGCTGGAGCGAGACCGAGACCACGGGGCTCTCCCGGTGGTGGCGGACGTGCTGGGCCGTCCGCCGGACCTCGAAGCCCGAGTTCCGGGTGGCGAAGAGGTTCAGCCCGCCGACCTGCCAGAGCTCCATGCGGGCGTGGATCCCGGTCTCCCCCTCCTCGTGGGCGATGTCGTTGGGCACCAACGAGTCCGTCAACGCATGACGGAACGCCTCCACGCGCTCACGTGGCGGAACGGTGTGGAGGTCGAGCAGCAGCACACTTTCTCCCAGGAAGGCCGGATTCGGACGGTCTGTCGCACCGGCCAACAGCGGGAACCCCGCACACCTTCCCGGCCCCCGCGCGCGAGCGCGTACGGCGGGCGGCGCGGACCCCGCTACTCCAGCCACACTCCGTCCCGCATGATGACGCGCCCGCGCAGTTCCCGCTCGCCGCGCCAGGCCCGCACCGTGCTCGGGACCACCCGGATGTACAGATACGGGCTCTCCTCCGTCCGTGGGTCCCACCCGAACTTCTCCAGGAAGCCCGCCGCCGCGGCCGCGGGGACCTCGTGGTCCGGGAAGCACTGCGCCTCGCCCTGGAGCATGATCACGTCGGCGGTGTCCGGCAGCGCGAGGCGCACGCGCGGCTCCTTGCGCACGTTCCGCACGGTCACGGACGTGGCACCGGTGCACACCCACACCGCCTGACCGTCCCACCGGAACCACAGCGGCACCTGGTGCGGCCCGTGGTCGGGGTGGGCCGTCGACACCCAGACATCCCTTTCGGTGACGAGCCGTTCCAGGGTCTCGCGCTTACGCTCCGCCGTTTCGCGGCGGACAATTCCCGTGCTCTCCATGAGACCCGACCCTAACCACGCCGACCCGCGCCCCGCCTGCGGCGCGGGACCTACGCCCAGCGACCGATGAACCCTCAGCCCGGCCCCACGGCGCCCGTCGGGTTCCACCGCTGTTCAGCGGCGTGTGGCCCGGTCGATGATCTCCGACCAGAACCGGTCCCTACCGTCGTGGCCCACACCACTTCGGGAGCGAACATGCACGACATCCACGAGTCCGGGCACGAGTGCGGGTGCCCGCGGACCGCCGACCTCGACGGGGACGGGCCGGCGGCGGCGGGCCGGCGCCGGTTCCTGCGCGGGGCGGGCCTCCTCGGGGCCGGGGTCGGGACGGTGGGACTCGGCCTGCTCGGCGCGGGGCCCGCTCAGGCGGCCGAGCCCGGGGCGGACCCGGCGAAGGCGGACGGTGCGGCAAAGCCGGCGAAGGCGGAGAAGGCCGAGAAGGCGAAGAAGGGGCGCTGGCAGCCGGACCCGGACGCCCGGCGGTTCACCGTCGTCGTCATGCCGGACACCCAGTACCTGTTCGACCAGGACCGGATCCACCCGGCGCCGGTGGAGGCCTCGATCCGCTACGTGCTCGACGGCGGGGTCAACCGGGAGGACGGCACGGACGACAACATCGTCTTCCTGGCCCACCTCGGCGACGTCACCGAGAACGGGCTGCCCGCCGAGTTCGCCGCCGTCTCCAAGGTGTTCGGCCGGCTCGACGACGCCGGCGCGGCCTACGGCGTGCTCGCCGGCAACCACGACGTCCGCTCCTCGACCGACGACCAGCGCGGCAGCACCCCGTACCTGGAGACCTTCGGCAAGGCGCGGGCCGCCCGCACCTCCGGCTACCACGGCTCCAGCCCGGACGGGTACAACACCTGCCACGTCTTCACGGCGGGCGGCCGCCCGTGGATGCTGCTCTCGCTGGACTGGCGGCTCTCGGACGCCGGCTTCGCCTGGGCCAACGCGGTGATCGCCGCCAACCCCAAGGTGCCGGTGATCCTGACCACCCACGACCTGGCGTACGCCGACGACGCCGGCCGGGCCGAGCTGTCCGGCTACGGCAAGAAGCTCTGGGACCGGCTGATCAGCGGCAACGACCAGATCTTCCTCACCGTCAACGGCCACTACTGGCCGCCCGGACGCACCGTGCTGCGCAACAAGGCCGGCCACGACGTGCACGTCCACATCACCAACTACCAGGACCGCTACTACGGCGGCGCCGCGATGATCCGGGCGTACCGCTTCGACCTGGACCGGAACACCATCGATGTGTCGACCTTCTCGCCGTGGATCCAGGAGATCGCGGCCGAGGAGCGCAACACCCTGGCAGCGCAGCAGGTCGAGCTGACCTCGGACGTGGACCGCTTCTCGCTCGCGATCGACTTCGACCGGCGCTTCGCTGGCTTCGCGCCCGTCCCGCAGCGCCCGGCCCGCCGGGCGGCCGAACTGCTGGTCCGGGACACGGTGGCGTACTGGCGCTTCGACGGCGGTGGCGGCGACGGCACGGCGCTCGCCCCGCAGCAGGTCGTCAAGGACCTCACCGGGCAGGGCAACGACCTGCTCTGGCGCAGCGCCCCGGGCACGCCCGACGGCGCGCTCACCTGGTCCGCCGAGCACCACCCGGACCAGCCGGGCCACGGCAGCCTGCTGTTCAAGGGCACCCGCTCGCCGGTGCGCGGCGGCTACCTGGAGACCGCGCCCACCGCGCCGCTGAACCGGGAGACCTTCGAGCGCGGCTTCACCGTCGAGGCCTTCTGCAAGCTGCCCGCCGACTGGGACTCCGGGCAGAGCCGCTGGTCCGCCCTGCTCAGCCGGTGGGGGACGGCGAGCGAGGCGGGCCGCAGCGGCCCGGGCACGGACGCGGACGAGCCCGTCGTCACCCTCAGCCTCTCCGAGGCGCCCGCCCTGCAGTGGTGCGTCTACCCGCTCAACCAGACCGGGGCGTCGACCTGTTGGGGCCACCAGTTGCCCCTGGACCGGTGGTGGCACGTCGCGGTCGTCAACGACGGCAAGCTCAGCCGGATGTACGTCGACGGCTGCGAGGTGGCCCGCAACCCGTCGACCCCGGCCGTGGGGCTGGCGACGCTGGGCCGGCCGTGGATGCTGGGCGGCTACGCGTACGCGGGTGTGCTGGACAAGGTGTTCCACGGGCACATCGGCGACGTCCGGATCGTCAAGCGCGCCCTGCGGGTGCGGGAGTTCATGACCGCCTGAGGTCGGCCGCGGCCGCGGAGCGGGGAGCCGGCCGGCTCCCCGCTCCGCGTGCCACCGGTCCTGCGGGCGGGGGCGGCGTTACGGTGCGGTCGGGCAGACGAGGGAGCTGAAGACGGGCGGATCGGGGAACTCGCTGCCCTGGTAGGTGCCGTTCGAGCCGTACTCGTAGTAGAAGTAGTAGATGCGGAAGTCCATGCGGGCGCCGATGGTGCAGTCCGAGTCGGCCGTGAAGTGGTAGGGCAGGGTCACGGTACGGCTCTCACCGGGCGCGATGGGGACCGTCGGTGAGACCAGGTTGAAGCGGACCGTCATGGGCGCGACCTCGCACCAGCTCGCACCGGTGCACCCGGTGAACTCGCGGCGCGCGCCGGCGATCGGCGAGCCCGCCTCGGAGGCGACGAGCGTCGTGTAGAGGAAGGTGACCGGGCCGGTCTGCCGGTTGGTGAAGGTCACCGACAGCGCGCCGTTCTGGCCCGGCGTGAGCGTGGTGTCGTCCAGGCTCAGCGCGAAGGAGGGCGCCGACACGGGCGCCGGCACGGGCGAGGCCGCGGCGAAGGCCTGCTGGCCGAAGCCCAGCAGGCCGAGGAACAACGTCAGTGCGGCGATGAGGCGCACACGCCTCATCGCCGAAGTGGGGGTAGACATGGTCGCCCAGCGTAGGCACCCGCATTCCGCCCGTCTGCCCCGCGCTCGGGAAACCGGCCATGATCGGCCGCACACGCACGCGTTCACGAGTGAAGGGGGGCTACGGATGCTACTGCCGCGAAGGTGCCCACCGCATGCTCAGCATCTCCATCAACTCGCTTGGTGGAAAAGTTCATTGAGCCTTCGTCAGATCAGTGAACGCGAATACGCCCCGAAGGGGTGGTTTGCGGCCGCACGACTCAAGGATTCCAGGAATCGGGGACCACGATGGAGTCCGGCGCTTCGCTCTCGAAGCACCGACCCACCAACCGATTCCCGGATTCCCGGACTACCCGTGCGAGGAACGATGAAGCTTCTGCGTGCCCTGTCGGTGGCGGCCTCGGCCGCCGTGCTGAGCACCCTCTCGCTGGCCGGCCAGACGGCGCCGGCCTCCGCCGCCGGCTCCTTCGTGGTCAGCGAGTCCCAGTTCAACCAGCTGTTCCCGAACCGGAACGGGTTCTACACCTACCGCGGCCTGGTCGACGCGCTCAGCGCCTACCCGAAGTTCGCGGCCACCGGCGACACCCCGACCCGCAAGCGCGAGGCGGCGGCTTTCCTCGCCAACGTCAGCCACGAGACCGGCGGCCTGAAGTTCGTCGTCGAGCAGAACACCGCCAACTACTCGCACTACTGCGACTCTTCGCAGCCGTACGGCTGTCCGGCCGGCCAGTCCGCGTACTACGGTCGCGGACCGCTGCAGTTGAGCTGGAACTTCAACTACAAGGCGGCGGGCGACGCCCTCGGCATCGACCTGCTGCACAACCCCAACCTGGCCCAGAACGACCCGGCGGTGTCCTGGAAGACCGCGCTCTGGTTCTGGAACACCCAGAACGGCGCCGGCCGGATGACCGCGCACGACGCCATCGTCAACAACAAGGGCTTCGGCGAGACCATCCGAACCATCAACGGCGCGCTGGAGTGCGACGGCAAGAACCCCTCCCAGCGCGACGACCGGATCAACCTCTTCAAGAAGTTCGTCGGCGCCCTCGGCACCGACACCGGCGGCGGTAACCTCTCCTGCTGACGCACCGGCCGGCGCGTGACCGGGCGGCCGGGCCCACCGGCCTCCCGGTCACGCCCGCCAGTGCACGAAGGTCGGCGGCGAGCAGTCCCACAGCTCCCCCGCGATGCTGGTCGGCCAGGACTCCCACCCGTCGAAGTCCTCCTGGACGATGCGGCGCAGGAACTCGACCATGCCGAACGGGTGGACCGCGAAGGTCGGGTCCATGCGATCACCCTGGCGACCGGGCGCGGTGACCAGCGGGAGGCGGTGAACGGTTGCCGGGCGGACGATCCGTCGGCGTCCGATCGGTCCGTCGGCCCAGCGCCCGGAGTCAATTCCCCCGCGAATGACCGCCCTTGGCCACCGGGGCCGCGAGCAGCGGAAATGCCCGCCGGGTCACGGCGCCGGGCGGGCGGGTGGCGGTGAACGGGACCGACGATTCCTGAACGACGGGAAATGGCAGCCGAGTTGGATGGTGTGCGATCTCCTGGGAAAGCAGTGAACCGACCACCGGCGCGCAGCGTGAGGCCGCGAACACCGTCCGCAGTCACTCAGACCCCAGGAGCCCGCCCAGGTAGCGCCGACCCCGTTCACATGTCAACCACACAACCTTGAAGCGACATCCTCAACAACCATTGTGGCTCCGCAGTCCCGGCGGGTAGAGTCCCGGTCCGCCGAGCACCGAACACGTGCTCGCACGGCATTCTTTGGGGCGGGCATGACAAATAACCGCAACATCCACGGGGCCACTTCCGACCTGATTGACGCGTTCACGGAAACCGTGCGCCGATATCCCGCACGCCCGGCGATCGTCCACCACGGACAGGACCTCAGCTATCGCCAACTGAACGAATCAGCAAGCAGTTTGGCCGCACACATCGGCACCGCGCCGGGCGTGGTGGCGGTTTCGGCGACGCATACGCCGGACACCGTCATCGGCCTGCTCGGCATCCTGGCCGCCGGCGGGGCGTACTGCCCCGTCGACCCGGCGTTCCCGCCGCAACGGCAGCGGGAGATGCTGGCGGCGGTCGGGTGCCGGAAGGCCATCGGCCTCGATCCCGAACCGCTGCCGGACGCCGCCGAGTTACCCCGATTAGCCGCGACCTCCCGGGACGGCTCGGAACAGCCGGAGCGGCCGGCCTATCTGCTCTTCACGTCGGGCTCGACCGGGCAGCCGAAGCCCGTCGTCACACCGCGACGGGCGATCTCCGCCGCCGTCGACTCGCTGCGCACGCTCTTCGGCCTCACCCCCGAGGACCGGGTGCTCCAGTTCGCCTCGCTGAACTGGGACACCTGCTTCGAGGAGATCCTGCCGACCCTCACCACCGGCGCCGCGCTGGTCCTGGACCGTGAGGCGCACAGCGGGTCGTTCCCGCGCTTCCTGCGGATGATCGAGCGCGAGCGGATCACCGTGCTCGACCTGCCCACCGCCTTCTGGCACGAGCTCGTCCTGCACCTCGCCGAGGGGGGCGCCGCGCTGCCCGGGTGCGTCCGGCTGCTGGTGATCGGCGGCGAGCCGGCCAACCCGGCGCGGCTGGCCGACTGGGCCACCCTCGACACCGGACGGATCCGGCTGCTCAACACCTACGGCTCCACCGAGACCACGCTGATCACCCATGCCGTCGACCTGCACGGACCGCTCGCCGCCGTCCGGGACCGGCCCTGGGCGGCCGGCGACCGGGTGCCGATCGGCCGCGCCCTGCCCCATGTGCACGAACGGATCGACGAGCACGGCGAGTTGCTGATCGGCGGACCGGCGGTGGCGCTCGGCTACCTCGGCCTGCCGGAGGCCACCGCGGCCCGGTTCACCGAGGACGCCGAGGGCGTGCGCTGGTACCGCACCGGCGACCGGGTGAGCCGCGGGCCGGACGGCGTGCTGACCCACCAGGGCCGGATGGACGGCGAGTTCAAGATCCGCGGGATCCGGGTCGACCCGGCCGAGGTGGAGGCGCACATCGGCGGGCATCCGGGCGTGCAGGCGGTGGCGGTGACGGGGGCGACCGTCGCCGGGCGCTCCGCGCTCGTCGCGTACGTGGTCCCGCGCGCCGGGGCGGCGGCCGGGACGCTGGACGCCGAGGTCCGCGCCCATCTGCGGGACCGGGTACCCGGCCACCTCGTGCCCAGCCGGATCACGGTCGTGCCGGAGCTGGTGCTCACGGCGAGCGGCAAGGTCGACCGGGCCGCCTCGCACCGCCGCCACTCGGCCCCGACCACGGCTTCAACCACGGCACCGGCACCCGCCTGCCCATAACGCTTCCGCCCTCACGCGCCCCGGGCCCGCGCACCGAACGGCCCACCACCCTCACGCGGTGCCGCCCCCGGCGCGCCGCGACCCCCGACGGTCCCTAGGAGACCCCGTTGAGCAGCGTAGACACCACCCCCGCCGACACCGAGGGCGTGACGGCGATCTTCCGTCGCGTCCTGGAGACCGAGGACGTCGCGGCGGACTCCGACTTCTTCCTCCTCGGCGGTGACTCCCTCATCGCCACCCGCGTGCTGAGCGCCCTGGCCCGGACGTACGGCGTCGAGCTGTCCTTCGAGGACTTCGTGCTCGCCCCCACCCCGGCCGGCCTCGTCGCGCTGATCGCGGGCATCAGATGACCGGCGGCAGAGCGCGCTCCGCGGTCGTCGTCGGCGCCGGACTGGCGGGTCTGACCGCCGCCGAGGGGCTGGCGGCCCGTGGGCTGGACGTCACCGTGCTGGAGGCCCGGGATCGGGTCGGCGGGCGCACGCACGGGATCGAGGTCGCGCCCGATGCCTGGATCGACGCCGGCGCCGCCTACCTCGGCGCACGACACACCGAACTCCTCGACCTCATCAAGGAGTTGGGCCTCCACACCACGCCGACCACGATGCTCGGCGCGAGCCGCTTCGCACTGGGCGGCCACGACGGCCGCGCGGACGGCGAACACGCCACCCGGGACGGCCGGTTCCCGCCGCTCAACGCGGTGGCGCTCGGCGACCTCTTCGACCACCTCGCCGAACTGACCGCCGTCGTCCGCCCGGAGGCGCCCTGGCTCACTCCGGACGCCGAGCGGCTGGACGGCCTCACCGCCGCCGAGTGGGCCGAGCAGTACCTCGACCACCCGGACGCCCGGCTGTTCTTCCCGCTCTTCCTGGGCGAGATGATGGCCGCCGACCCGGCCGAGGTCTCGGTCCTGCACATGGCCTTCTACCTGCGCTCCGGCGGCGGCCTGCGCTATCTCAACGCCTTCGAGGGCGGCGCCCAGCAGGACCGGATCGCGGGCGGCGCGCACCTGCTCTGCGAGCGGCTGGCCGGCCGGCTGGCCGAGCGGCACCACGGCACCGTCCGGCTCGGCACGGCGGTGCGTGCCGTCGCCCAGGACGCCGACGGAGTCACCGTTCACTCCGAGCGCGGCGCGACGTACCGGGCCGACGTCGCCGTGGTGGCCCTGCCGCCGCTGCTCGCCGACGCCCTCGACCTGGGACCCGATCGCCCGGCCCGCCGGGCGGGCGAGCTGACCGGGCGCGGCTGCGCCGTCAAGGTCAACCTGGTCTACCCGTCACCGGTCTGGCGCGAGCACGGGCTCTCCGGCTGGTCGGTCAACGCGGAGGGCCCGCTGCTCTCCACGGTGGACGACTCACCCGCCGGCTCGGCGGTCGGGGTGCTCACCGGCTTCGTCACCGGCGCCGAGGCGCACCGCTACGCCGCCCTCGGACCGGGCGAGCAGCGCGCCGCCGCGGTCGCACAGGCCGCCCGGCTGTTCCCGATGCTGCCCGAGCCGGTCGGCTTCCACGTCACCGACTGGGTCAACGAGCCCTACAGCAAAGGCTGTTACGCCGCACTCTTCGGGCCCGGCGACTGGCTGCGGCTCGGCCCGACGCTGACCGCGCCGCACGGCCGGGTGCACTGGGCCGGCACCGAGACCAGCACGGAGTTCTTCGGCCTGCTGGAGGGCGCGATCCGCTCCGGCCACCGGGTCGTCGCGGAGATCCTCGACGGCGAGGCCTGACCCGCCGCCCCGGCCGACACGCACACCGGCACAACGGGCACAACCGCTAGACGGCCAGAGCACCACCGACCACCGCTCCCCCGCCGCCCGTGCTCCCGTTCCACAAGAACCGCGGGCCACCCCCCTCTCAGGAGACGCCATGAGCGACCCGAGTTCCGCCCTGAGCAGCACCCCGCCCACCCCGATCGCACCGCTCGCCGCCCGCGAGCGGCTGATGGCCGAACCCGGCCTCGGGGCGGGCAACTTCCTCGACCACGCCATCGCGGTGAACCCGAACCGCGCGGTCCCGTTCGCCTACAGCCACCACACCGACCACCGCGGCGCCGTCGTGCTGCGCGGCCACAGCCTGCTCGACCTGGCCGCACAGCGCGACCGCTACGCCGCCTGGTACCACGCCAACGGCGTGCGCCCGGGCGAGCCGGTGGCCGTGGTGATCGCCGAGGGCCTGGAGCCACTGCTGCACTTCCTCGCGCTCAGCGCGCTGGGCGCCGTCCCGGCCCTGGTCAACGACGCGATGCGGCACGACGTGATGGTCCGCTACCTCCACCACGTCGGTGTGGTCGGCGTGGTGGCCGACGACACCACCCGGCTGGCCGCCGCCTACCGCGAGGACCCGCAGCACCGCCCCCGGTTCCTCGCGCTCGCCGCCGAGGTCCGGGCCTTCGACGCGGAGTCCTCCGGCTCCCTGCCCGCCCAGTACCCGTACCGGCACGCGCCGGACGACGTGGTCGCGCTGATCCACTCCTCCGGCACCACCGGCACCCCGAAGTCCACCATGCTCGGACACCGCCAGTTCTGGGACGGCAAGCAGCCGCGCATGGTGCGCTTCCCCGCCGAGCCGTCCGACCGGCTGATGTCGCTGATGCCGCACACCCACGCGGGCGGCCTGAGCTACTTCCTCACCGCGACCCTGCTCGGTCTGCCGACCGTGGTGATGGCCGACTGGCGCCGGGCGGTGGTCGAGCCGGTGATGGAGGCCTTCCAGCCGACCATGGTCGCCTCGTTCCCCCGCACCTTCGTCGAACTCGCCACCGGGGAACTCCCGGTGAAGGGCGCCGCCAGGGTGCACTCCTGGTTCAACACCGGCGACAGCGCCCACTACGGGCACATCCGCCGCCTGGTCCGACTCGGCGAGCGCCCGGCCGGGCTGATCCGGCCCTGGCTGCTGCCGCGGGAGAAGGCGGAGCAACCCGCCCTGCCCGGTTCGCAGTTCGTCGACGGCCTGGGCTCCTCCGAGATGGGCATGGCACTGTTCGGCCAGGTGACCACACCGGAGTCGGACCGCGACGACCGCTGCGTCGGCAAGCCGCTGGAGGTGGTGCGCCGGGCCGCCGTGCTGGACCAGGACGGCGCCGAGGTGCCGGACGGCACGGTCGGGCTGCTGGCGATCGACTCGCCCTCGCGCACGCCCGGCTACTGGAACGACGGCCGGCTGACCGGCAGCTTCGAACTCGCCGGGTACTGGCTCACCGGGGACGTCGCCCGGCGCGACGCCGAGGGCCGCTTCTACCACCTGGACCGGACGGTGGACGTCATCGACACCGCGGCCGGCCCGGTCTACAGCCTGCCGATCGAGGAGGTGCTGCTGGCGGACTGCGCCGAGCTGGTCCGGGACTGCTCGGTGGTCGGCGTGCCCGGCGCCGCCGGAGAGGGCCAACGGCCCATCGCCGTCGTCCAGTTGCAGCAGGATGCGGAGTCCGCGACGGACACCGAGGTGCTGGAGGCCGCCAACAAGGCGCTCGCCGGGGCCGGCCTGGCCGCGCTCGCCGCCGTCCGGATCGCCCGCACCGCGTCGGAGTTCCCGCTCGGGCCCACCGGCAAGGTACTCAAGCGCGAACTGCGCACCCGCTTCGCCACCCTCTTCACCGGCCAGTAGCCCCCGGATGGACGACCGCCACGCTGCGCCCGCGCCCCCCGCGCCCGCGCAGCCCTACCAGTACGTCCGCACGCCCCTGGTGGAACCCGACTGGCGCCGGCTGCCCGGCTGGCGCGAGGTGACCGGGGCGCAGTGGCGCGACGCCCAGTGGCAGCGCGCCCACTGCGTCAAGAACACCCGCCAACTGCGCGCCGTTGTCGGCGACTTGCTCACGCCTGAGTGCTATGCCCAACTCGACGCCGACCAGGCCGGGTTCGCGACGATGCCGCTGCTGGTGCCGCCGCAGATGCTCAACACCATGGCGGCGAACGCGCCGACCACCCCGGGGGAGTACACCGCCGCGTTCCTCGCCGACCCGGTGCGCCGCTACATGCTGCCGATGCTCGCCGACCGGCTCCCGCACTGGCCCAGCCACCCCAAGGCCGAGCGCGACTCGCTGCACGAGGCCGAGATGTGGGTGACCGAGGGCCTCACCCACCGCTACCCCACCAAGGTGCTGGCCGAACTGGTCGCCACCTGCCCGCAGTACTGCGGCCACTGCACCCGGATGGACCTGGTCGGCACCTCCACGCCCCAGGTCGCCAAGACCCGCCTGACGCTGCGGCCGGAGCACCGCCAGGAGCAGATGCTCGACTACCTCAAGCGCACCCCGGCCGTGCGCGACGTGGTGGTCTCCGGCGGCGACCTCGCCAACGTGCCCTGGCCGCAGCTGGAGTCCTTCCTGCGCCGGCTGCTGGAGCTGGAGACGGTGCGTGACATCCGGCTCGCCAGCAAGGCGGTGGTCGGCCTGCCGCAGCACTGGCTGCAGCCGCAGGTGCTGGAGGGCGTGCACCGGATGGCCACGCTCGCCGCCGGCCGGGCCGTCAACCTCGCCGTGCACACCCACGCCAACCACGTCCGCTCGGTGACCCCGCTGGTCGCCGAGGCGGCCCGGGCGCTGCTCGACGCGGGCGTGCGGGACGTGCGCAACCAGGGCGTGCTGATGCGCCGGGTCAACGACACCCCCGAGGACCTGCTGGACCTCTGCTTCGCCCTCCAGGGCGAGGCCAACATCCTGCCGTACTACTTCTACCTCTGCGACATGATCCCCAACGCCGAGCACTGGCGCACCAGCCTCCACCACGCACAGCGCCTGCAGGAGGCGATCATGGGCTACCTGCCCGGATACGCCACCCCGCGCCTGGTCTGCGACGTGCCGCGGCTCGGCAAGCGCTGGGTGCACCAGGTGGTGGCGTACGACCGCGAGCGCGGCGTCTCGTACTGGACGAAGAACTACCGCACCGGCCTGGAGGTCCGCGACGCGGGCACCGCCCCGGCCGGGCACGACGCGCTGGACCGCCTCCACCCCTACTACGACCCGGTGGACACCCTCCCCGAGGCCGGCCGCCGCTGGTGGGCGGAGCGGGCCGGGCACCCCGCCCCCCAGGAAGGAGCAGCACGGTGAACCCGTCCGCCCCGCACGATCCCGCCTCACACGGTCCCGCCTCACACGACCCCGGCCCGCTGCGCCGGATGTGCTGGATCTTCCCCGACCGCGAGTCCACCCGCACCACCGCGACCTGGCGCCACTACTTCTGGGACCTCTACGCCGAGGTGGCCGAGGAGCTGGGCCTCACCTGGTGCCGGCACGCGCCGGACGCGGTCACCGTGGACGCCACCGACCCGGCCCGCCCGCTGGTGTACGTCGACGAGGAGCCGGTGACCCCGCGGGACACCCTGTTCATCACCGCGCTCTACTCGCTGCCGTACCAGTCGATGGACGTCTTCAACCAGTACGCGCTGTACGCGGTGCTGGAGCAGGCCGGCTTCTACCTGCCGTTCCCGCCGCACATCTCGCTGATCGGCAACGACAAGCTGGCCACCGTGCTGCACCTGGCCGACTCCCCGGTCCCGCCGATCCCGTCGGTCCGGATCGGCACCGGCCGGGACGTCGCCAAGCACCACTACGAGGTGGCGCTCGGCTCGCTGACCTACCCGGCGATCGTCAAGCCGGCCGGCTGGTGCGGCGGCGGCGGCATCAACCTGGCGCGCGGCCCGGAGGACGTCCGCGGCCTGGCCAGCCTCGCCCAGGGCGGCGACACCACGCTGATCGCCCAGCCCTACCTCGGCGACGGCACCGTGGACTACCGCGTCTACGTGATCGACGGCAAGCCGTACGCGGCGCTGCGGCGGGTGCCCGAGCCCGGTTCGCCGGTGGCCAACGCCAGCCGCGGCGGCTCGATGGAGTTCCCACCAGTGCCGCCCGAACTCGCCGAGGCCACCGCCTACTTCGCCGAGAAGCTGGCGATCCCGTTCTTCTGCGTGGACTTCCTGCACGACGGCGAGCGGTACTGGTTCTCCGAGCTGGAGCCGGACGGCGTGATCGCCCCGGACTTCGACGACCCGGGCCGCACCCTGCAGCGGGACATCACCCGGGCCCGCTTCACCGCCTACCGGGACGCCCACGCCAAGTGGCTCGCGAACCGCCCCCTGTCCCCCATCCTCCGATCGGACGCCCGATGACCGATGCCTTCTCCCTTCCGCCCGACGCGGCCGAGCCCCGGCTTCCCGTCGCCGCACGGACCTTGGAGCTGCTGCGGACGGTGCCCGGGCTGGCCCCGCGCTACGCCGCACACCCCGGCGGCGTCCGCACCCTGGAGGAGCTGGCCGCCCTGCCGCCGCTGCTCAAGGACGACCTGAACACCGCGCTCGCCCATCTGGAGCCGCGCAGCACGACGGCCGCCACCTGGCTGTTCCAGAGCGGTGGCTCCACCGGCGCGCCCAAGGTCGGCTACGCGCCGACCGGCTTCTACATGGCCGGCGTCCAGGAGCACTGGCAGGCACTGGACCGCGACGACGTGTTCGCCAACGCCTGGGGCGCGGGCCGGATGTGGGGCGCGCACTTCCTCGCCGCCGCGCTCGCCGACCGCGCCGGCTGCCGGGTGATCGCGCTCGGCTCGATCACCCGCGAAGAGTACCCGGACTGGCTGGGCTTCCTCGCCGACCGGGGCGTCACCGCGATCGGCGGCACCCCGAGCGTGCTGCGCCTGTGGTTCACGCACGCCCGCGCCGCCGGCATCAAGCTGCCCGCCCTGCGGAAGGTGCTCTGGCTTGGCGAGGCCTGGCAGCCGCAGCTGGAGGAGGACCTCGCGGCCGTCGCACCGCAGGCCCGCCGCTGGGGCATGTTCGGCTCCACCGAGACCTGGGTGGTCGGCACCAATACGCCCGACTGCCCCGCGGACACCTTCCACCCGCTGCCCGACCAGCTGGTGCACGCGGGCCCGGACGGACTGCTGGACTTCACCACCCTCAACCCGGAGATGCTCAACCCGGTGCTGCGCTACCGCACCGGCGACGCGGGCGGGTTGACCGACTGCCCGTGCGGGCGCCCGGGCCGGGCGATGCGGGTGCTGGGGCGGCGCGACAACGTCGTCCAGGTGCGCGGCCTCGGCCTGCACGTCGACGAGCTGGTCGCCCGGGCCGAGCGCGAACCCGGCGTCTCCCGGGCCCAAGTGGTGATCACCGAGGACGGCGGCCGGGCCACCGGGGTGGACGTCCTGCTGCTGGCCGGCCCGGGCACGGCGGTGGACGCCGCCGCGCTGCGTACCGAACTGCTGTCCGCCACCTTCACGTTGAGCACCGCCTTCCAGCACGACCCGGAGCACGTCACGGTCCGGGTGGCGGACGCGCTGGTCAGCAACGACCGCACCGGCAAGACGGCCTCCTTCGTGGTGCGCGAGGCCACCGGCGCCGCGGCGACTCCCGACACCGCGGCGGCCTCCGACGGGGAGGCCTCGTGAAGCCGCGGCGCCCGGAGGACCTGGGGCGCGGCTTCAACCTGTTCTGGGCCGGCCAGACGGTCAGCGTGGTCGGCGACCGGATCACCGTGTTCGTCGTCCCCACCCTGATGATCTTCGTCCTGCACGCCTCCGCCCTCCAGGTCGGCGTGGTGGCGATGGCCCAGTACCTCGGCATCCCGCTGCTCGGCCCGGTCGCGGGTGTGCTGGTCGACCGCTGGGACAAACGCCTCACCATGCTGGCCTGCGACCTGCTGCGGCTGGCCGCCGTCCTGGTGATCCCGCTGGCGTACTGGCTGGACTTCCTCTCCACCGCGCTGCTGTTCGGCTGCGTGGCGGTGATCAGCGGCGCGACCATCTTCTTCAACGTCGGCTATCTGATCGCCGTCCCCGCCGTGGTGCCCGAGGACCGGATGGTGCGCGCCTACTCCCGGCTGGAGGGCAGCAACTCGGTCTCCGAGGTGGCCGGGCCGTCGATCGCCGCCGGCCTGTACAGCGCGCTCGGGGTGGGCGCGCTGCTGGTGGACGCGGCCAGCTACCTGGTGTCCGCCGCCTGCTTCCGCTCGATGCGGCCGTGGGGCGAGCGGACCGTCGTCGAGGGCACCGTGTGGGAGCGGCTGACCGCGGGCTTCCGGATGAACTGGGCCGACCCGGTGCTGCGCCGGGTGGTGCTGGCGGCCGTCACGCTCAACTCCGGCGGGCCGGTCTTCGTCACGGTGCTGCCGGTGCTCGCCTACCGCGGCCTCGGTGTGTCGGTCGGCGTGCTCGGCGCCGCGATGTCGGTCGGCGCGGTGGGCGCGCTGATCGGCGCCGTGGTCGCGCCGCGGATCAGCGCACGCCTCGGCCTGGGGCGGACGCTGGCCTGGTCGCTGCTGCTGCACTGCCTCGTCGGGCTCGGCGTACTGGCCGCGCCCGCGCTGCCCGCCGGACCGGTGATCGCGGTGACCATGGGCTGCTACGGCTTCTTCATGTCCTGCATCAACGTGTGCAGCGCGCCCACCCGGCAGTCGCGGATGTCCGCCGAGCACCAGGGCGTGATGCACGCGGCGTTCCGCACCGTCACCTGGGGCGTGATCCCGCTCGCCGCGCTGGTCGGCGGCCTGGCCGTGTCGGCGCTCACCGAACCGCTGGGCATCCGGGACGCGGCCCGCTGGGTGATGGCCGGCGGCACCCTGCTGGCGGCCTGCTCCTTCCTGCCCGCGCTCGGCATCCAGCCCCGGATGGACGCCGCCGCCCGCGCGGAGAAGCAGCAGGCGGCGGACGTCTCACCGGAGTTGACGGAGAGCGCGTCATGAGCGGCGACGTCCTGCTGATCACCGGCTGCTCCTCGGGCATCGGCCTGGCCACCGCCGTGGCCGCCGCCCGCGCCGGGTTCACCACCGTCGCCACCCTGCGCGATCCGGCCCGCTCCGAAGCCCTGTGCAAGGCCGCCGAGCAGGCCGGGGTCACCCTGGACGTCCGCCCGCTCGACGTCACCGACGCCGCCTCCGTCACCGCCTGCGTCGACGGCGTGGCCGCGGCGTACGGACGGCTGGACGCGGTGGTCAACAACGCCGGCGTCTCCAACTTCGACCCCACCCTGGAGATGTCCACCGACGCCGCGCTGCGGGCCAACCTGGAGGTGAACTTCTTCGGCGTGATCGCCGTCAGCCGCGCCGCGCTGCCACTGCTGCGCGCCTCCGGCGGGCGGCTGGTCACCATCGGCAGCGTGCACGGCGTGGTCGGGCAGCCGTTCAACGAGGCCTACTGCGCCGCCAAGTTCGCGGTCGAGGGCTTCATGGAGAGCCTGGCCCCGGTGGCCGCCGCGCACGGCGTGCGGGTCTCCGTCGTGGTGCCCGGCTTCGTGCCCGACACCGGGTTCGGGATCTTCCCGGACATCGACCGCCGCACCATCGCGGCAGCCTCCGGCCCGTACGCGCCCACCTTCGCCGACTACCTGACCTGGGTCGCCGGCCAGGGCTGGGAGGCCGCCGGCCAGCCGGCCGCCGAGGTGGCCGAGGTGGTGCTGCGGACGCTGCGCGCCGAGCGGCCCGCCTTCCGCGTGCCCACCAACGCCTGGGCCGCCGGCCATCTGGCCCACAAGCTCGCCGACCCCGACGGCTCGGCCGTCCAGACCCTCGCCCGCGGCTGGATCGGCCTTCCCGATTCCCCCTGACGCATCCCCAGGAGCCCCGCCATGCCCGCCAAGCCACTCCCCGAGCTGGTCGACTTCGCCCGGCGCAACTCCCCCTTCTACGCCGAGCTCTACCGCGACCTGCCGCCGCGGATCGAGCACCTCGCCCAGCTGCCGCTGATCGAGCAGACCGCCTTCTGGGCCGCCAACTCCTGGCCGGACAACCGCCTGCTCACCGGCCCGCTGACGGACGCCGGCGTCTACAAGACCGGCGGCACCTCCGGCGTCCCCAAGTTCTCCCCCTGGTCGCGCACCGAGCACACCGACTCGGTCACCGCTTTCGGCGCGGGGCTCGTCCAGGCCGGCCTCAGGCCAGGCCACCGGGTCGCCAACCTGTTCTGGGCCGGCGAGCTGTACGGCGGCTTCCTCTACATCGAGAACGCCCTGCACCACGCGCCGGTCGAGAACGTCCGGCTGCCCGTCGGTGCCGCGCCCGAGGCGTACATCGCCGACCTGATCCACGACTTCGGCGTGGACGTGCTGGCCGGTGAGCCGATGAAGCTCAGCTCCGTCGCCGAGCACCTGGTCAAGGAGGGCAGGGCCGCCGAGCGGATCGAACTGCTGCTGTTCGGCGGGGACCTGCTCTTCGCCGACCTGCGCCCGATCCTCTCCCGGGCCTTCCCGAACGCGGCCGTCTCCTCGATCGGCTACGCCTCGGTGGACGCCGGTCTGGTCGGCGCGCCGGTGCCCGGCGACGACGTCCGGGTGCACGAGGCCTTCCCGAACCGGACGGTGGTGGAGCTGGTCGACGACACCACCGGCGAGCCGATCACCGAGCCCGGGGTGCCCGGCCGGGTCGTGGTCACCAACCTGTTCCGCACCCTGATGCCGATCCTGCGCTACCCGACCGGCGACCGCGCCGAGTGGGTCGACGTGGAACGCGGGCGGTTCCGCCTGGTCGGCCGGTCCACCGAGGGCGCCCGGGTCGGCACGGTGGCGATGCCGACCGAGGAGATCCGGGCCGTCCTGCTCGCGCACGACCCGGAGCAGGTCATCTCCGGCCTGCAGATGGTGCAGCGGCGCTGGGACGGCAAGGACGGGCTGATCCTGCGGCTCGGGTACACCGAGCAGCCGCCGGCCGGTCTGGCCGGGCGGCTGGTCGAGGCGGTCTACAAGGCGCGGCCGCTCTATCCGGACGACGTGGCGGCCGGGGTGATCCACGACCTGGTGATCGAGTGGGTGCCGCGCTCGGAGCTGGTCACCAACCCGCGCACCGGCAAGCTCCAGCAGGTCATCGACGAGCGTCCGCCGGCCTGACCCCGGGCGCCGCCCGGGCGGGTGTCCCCCGCCCGGGCGGCCCGGCCCTCGACGTGGCCGCTGTTCAGCCCTTGTGCGGCGTTCCGGCCAGCATCACGCTCTGGCCGCGGAACTCCGCGATCACCTTTCCTGCCGCGTTGCGCACCGTCACGTCGTAGACGCCGGTGCGCCCGGAGCGGGTGCGCTCCACCGCCTCGGCGGTCAGTTCGTCCCCCACCGCCGCCGGTGCCAGGAACGTCACCTGCGCGGCCTGGGCGACCGTCACCGGGCCGTAGCTGTTGCAGGCGTAGGAAAAGGCCGCGTCGGCGAGCAGAAAGAGAAAACCGCCGTGTGCGATGCCGTGGCCGTTCACCATCGCCGGGCCGATCGTCATCCGCATCACCGCGCGCCCGGTGGACACCGCGTCGAGCGCGATGCCGAGCCCCTGGCAGGTCCGGTCCCGCTGGTAGAGGGCGGCCATCCGGGACTGCGGCACGGACGCCTCCGCCGATGCCCCGGAATCGGTGACGGCCTCGGTTTCCACGCTCATGACGCCCTGCTTTCCCCGGGAACTGCCCGAAACGGTCGGTGTCGGTGTGCCGTGCGTGCGTATTGCACCCGCATTACACCGAGGCCCGCGACGGGCTGTCAACGGCCTCAGGACGAGGACGGAACGTCGGGTGGGGGAATTCAGAGCAGCCGCTTGATGTCACCCCGGGCCCGGTAGAACGAGCCGCTGCCGGACTCCAGCACCTCCGCCACCAGGTACCGCGCGCCCGCCACCCGGATGTCCTTCGGGAACTGCACCCGGCGCAGCGGGTCGAAGCCCGGCGACACCACCCGCACCCGCAGCCGGGCGCCGTCCTGCACGCACTCGACCTCGATGCCGCCCGTCGCCGCCGCCGACCCGACCGTCACCGACTCGATCGCGGCGCCGGCCACCGCCGCCGTCCAACCGCTGCCGTCCACCTCGGCGGCCTGCGGCAGCCGGCCCTCCTCGGCCGCGCGCACCGCCTCCTCGCTCGCGTCCAGGCAGACCAGCGAACCGTCCGTGGTCACCAGGTAGAGCCGGCCGTCGCGGTACTGCATGCTGTACGCCGAGCCGCAGCCGGTGCCGAGCTTCCACAGCCGGGTGCCGTCGGCCGCGAAGCAGTACACCGAGGAGTGGTTGTCGCCCGCGAACACGTAGCGGCCGTCGGGCGAGGCCGCGCAGGAGAACACCGCGGCGTCGCAGCGGTAGCGGGCCGCCTCGGAGCCGTCCGCCTTGCGCAGCCGGTGCACCGAGCCGCGCGAGGTGCCGGCGAACACCTCGTCGCGCTCCTGCCAGCCGAACAGCACCGCGCCGTCGGTCCCGGTGTGCCACACCGGCGCGCCGCCGCGCGAGGCGTAGCGGGCCACGCCGCGCGAGTGGCCGTGGTAGACGCCGTCGGCGTCGCAGCGCACCATCCAGCCCTCGCTGCCCTCGGCCTTGCGACGCCACTGGAACTCGTCCTCGTGGTCGACGGTGGTGATCCCGCCGCGCGCGTCGGCCACGCCGAGCACGCCGTCGTGGATGTCCAGCCAGTAGATGTCGACGTCCTCGGCTATCTCGTACGCCACCCGCGGCACCTTGCCGCCCAGGTCGTACACCTTGCCGTCGTCGCAGCCGGCGTAGATCCACCAGTCGTCGGCGACGATGCACTTGACGCCGTCCGGCAGGCCGTAGCGGCCGGTCACCTCGCCGTCGTGGGTGAGGGTGTAGACGTCGCCGCGCTCGTTGCCGACCCAGGCGTGCTCCTCGCCGACGAAGATGCCGAACGCCGCCGCGCCGGAGCGGAACCGCCACAGCACTGGCGCCTGGCGGGCCGTCGAGCGGGTGCTGACGATCGCCCGGCGCGTCACCGCCCGCCGCTGCCGCACCCCGCGCACCGCCGGGGCGTAGCCCTTGCGGACCTTCTCGCCGATCTTCTTGGCGGCGGCCGACGCGGCCTTCTCCGGGGAGGGGTAGCTGGTGGTCTTGGTCTGGCCGCTCTCGCCGATCCGCCCGTAGGTGATGGTGACGGCCGCCCCGCTGACCAGGACCTCGTAGAACTTGTGCGCGCTGCCGCTGTCCTCGGACAGCTCCAGGTAGGTCGACTGGGCGTCGGTGGCGGTGGCTGACATGGCGTGGGCCCCTTCCGGGCACGGCGTGGTGTGGGCCGCCGGGTGTCTCGGTGCCCGGCGACACCTCAGAACCTAGCCGCCGGTACCGACAACGGCGCCGCCGGGCCCTGCGGGCGCGGAGTCTGCCCGAACGGACCTTCCGCCCCGCGCACCTCTCTGACAGCATCGTCCGCTATCCGGTCACCCGGCACCGGGGAACACGGGTACCGCTCACGGGGCAGGGGGGAGTCGGCGGATGCGGGACCTGGCGGCACCCTCCGCGCCCGTCGCGCACGCCGGCCACCGGCCCGCGCGGTGGGTTCGCACCCGGCTGCGGGCCGCACCCTGGACGGCACTGCTCAACGCCGTGCTGGTGTTCGCGGTCGTACTGCTCGCCACCGGCCTGCCCCGGGGCGTCGACCGCGGCGAGGACGCCGCGCTGCGCGACTTCCTGCGCGACCGCGGCATCGGCGCGACCAGCCTGGTCACCACCGCCGGGCTCCGCCAGGGCGACGACTCCGCCGAACTGGACGCCGTCGCCGAGCGGCTGACCGCCCACACCGGCGGGGAGTTCCGTGTCTCGGCGGGCGGACCGGTCTACGGCGTGCAGGGCAGACAGGCACGGACCCTCACCGACCCGCAGCTGTCCCGGCCCGACGGCCCGTCCCCCAAGCTGGCCCTGCGCCACCTCGCCGGCCTCGCCGAGCACACCGCCCTCGCCGAGGGCCGGTGGCCCTCGCCCGTCCCCACCGACCGGCCGCTCCAGATCGTGGTGTCGCGGACGACTGCCGAGAAGCTCAACATCCGGGTCGGCGACGTGCTGACGGCCGAACCCCTCCCGCTCGTCCCGCCCTCCCCCGGGACGGAGGTGGTAGGCACCTTCGACGTCCACGACGAGGCCGACCCGTACTGGACGGACCTCGCCTGTCTGACCAGGCCCTGCCTCAGGATCCCCGACACCTTCGAGCGGCTGCGGCTGTGGGAGGCCACCGGCCTGACCAGCGGCGACGACCTTCCCGGCCTCCAGCGGTGGACGGACGGCGGACAGCTCTCCTGGCGGCTGCCGGTCGACACCGACGCGCTGCGCGCCGACCGGCTGGCACCGGCCGCGCGGGAGCTCGCGAGCTATCTGACCGGCCCCACCGCCGTCCGGCTCACCGCCGGGACCGGCCGCTCCGACCTGCACACCTTCTCCTCCCTGCCCGAGCTGTTCGACCTGGCCACCGCCCGCCGGGACGCCGCCGCGCCCCTCGCGGCGATCGGCCCGGCCGGGCTGGCCGGCGTCATCGTGGTGGTGCTGTGCTTGGCCGCCGCGCTGGCCGCCGACCGGCGCGGCCCCGAACTCCTGCTGCTCCAGGCCCGCGGCGGCTCCCGCCGGGGCGTGCTGCGGCGGCTGCTCGGCGAGGGCACGGCCTTCGTACTGCCCGGGGCGGCGGCCGGAACGCTGCTCGCCCTCCTGCTGCTGCCCGCCCCGCGCTGGGGCAGCGCCGTGCTCGCCGGGACGGCGGCCACCGCCTTCGCGCTGCTCGCCTTCCCGGCCCGCGCGTTGATGCTGCTCCGGCCGCGCACCCGGGGCCGACAGGGCGCGCGCGGCGGCGGCGCGCGCCGGGTGGTCGGCGAGTTCGCCGTGCTCGCCGTCACCGCCGCCGCCGTGGTCGAGGTCCGCCGCCGGGGCGCCGCCCCGCCCGGCACCGGGATCGACCCGCTGCTCGTCGCCTCCCCGCTGCTGGTCGCGCTCTGCACCGGCCTGCTGCTCGCCCGGTTCCAGCCGCCCCTGCTCGGCGCGCTCGCCCGGGCGGTCGGCCGCCGGCGCGGCGCGGTCGGCTTCCTCGCGCTCGCCGGGGCGGCGCGCGGCTCCGGTGGCCCGGGCGGATCGGGTGGCTCGGGCGGCTCGGGGGGCCCGGGCGGATCGGGTGGCTCGGGCGGATCGGGTGGCTCGGGTGGCCGCCCCCGCCCGTCCGTCCTGCCGGTGCTCGCGCTGCTGCTCGCCGTCACCACCGCCGGGTTCGGCGCGAACCTGCTCGACGCCGTCGACGCCGGCCGCACCCGCGAGTCCCGCCTCGCCACCGGTGGTGACGTCATGGTGAGCGCGCCCAAGGGCTTCGGCCTGGCGGCCTCCTTCACCGAGGCGGCCGGCCGGCTGCCCGGCGTCCGCGCCGCCACCGCCGTCACCCTGCTCACCGACGCCGCCGTGCTGCGCCCCGGACAGCGCCACCTCACCATCAGCCTGGTCGTGGTCGACCCGCCGGCCTACGCCGAGATCTCCCGCTCCCTCGGCCGCGGCGCCTTCGACCCGGCCCGGCTCGCCGCCCCCGACGGCCCCGTCCGGCCGGCCGGGCGCGACGTCCCCGTCCCCGCCCTCTACTCCCGCGGCCTGGTCGAGCAACTCGGCGGCCGGGTCGAGGCCGAACGGATCTACCTCACCAGCACCGGCGAACTGCGCGCCCAGTACGCGGGCACCGTCGACGCCACACCCGCGCTGCGCGACTCCACCCACCCCTTCATCGTCCTGCCCATCGGCCCCGCCACCGCCCGGGCACCCGAACTGGCCGACCACGGCCACTGGTTCGCCGTCGGCGACCCCGACGAGGCGGCCGTCCGACGGCTGCTGCACGACCAGCCGGTCCACCCCCTGCTCGCCGACACCGCCAGGCTGAGCGGCGTCCCCTATGTCGGCCCGCACCCCGACGACATCCCTGACGGGTACCTGCTGAAGACCGCCTCCGGCCTTACCGCCGCGCTCGCTGACGACCCGCTGCAGCGGGCCGCCGCCCGGGTCTTCCTGGCCACCACCGTCGGCGCCGGCGCCTTCGCCCTGCTGGCCGCCCTGCTCACCCTGCTACGGGCCGCCCCCGGCCGCGCCGCCGCCCTGGCCCGGCTGCGCACCATGGGACTGCGCCCGCGCCAGGGCCTGGCCCTCATCCTGGTCGAGGCCCTGCCGCAGACCCTGCTCGCGGCGGCCGGCGGCGTCCTCGCCTCGCTCGCCGCCACCGCCCTGCTCGGCCCCGCCCTCGACCTGTCCGCGCTGCTCGGCACCCCCGTCCCGCCGGGCCTGCCGCTCCGCCCCGCCGCCGTGCTGCCCCCGGCCCTCGCCCTCACCGCCCTGGTCGCGGCCGGCGTGCTCGCCGAGGCCGTGCTGACCGGCCGCCGCCAGGTGACCACCGACCTGCGGGTGGGCGACGCGCCCTGAACACCCGGGAGTTCAGGCACCGACCGAGGCCAGATAGGCACCGACCAGCTCGGGCGTGGCGAGCCAGGCGGCGTGGTCGGCGGGCTCGGCGTAGGTGTTGGCGAGCCGCCGGGCCACCGCCTCGTGCTCGCCGGCGGCGGCGAACACCGCCTGGAGGTGGTCGGGCATCGTCAGCAGCGCCGCCGTCAGCGCCACCCCGTGCCGGGCGTGCCGCTCCCAGAACTCCTCGAAGACCTCGGCCATCCACGCCGCGGTGAACGGCCCGTCCCCGCGCTCGACGATCGCCCGCAGATACGCGTCCGCCGCCCGCGCCGCGCTGTTGGCGCCCTGCCCGGTGATGGGGTCGTTCACCACCACCGCGTCCCCGATCCCCCACACGGCCACCCCGTCCCCCAGCTCCGCCACCGGCCGCCGCACCACCGGGGTAAGCGCCCCGTACAGCGAACCGCCGGGGTCGGTGGGCTCGGCGGCGCGCCACAGCTCCGCCTCCCAGGGCAGGTACTTCCCCATCAACTCCCGCATCCTGCGCAGCTGTTCGACGCCGTCCGGCCGGTCGCCGAAACAGTCGAACGGACTGCCCGGCAGCGCCTCCCACAGCAGGATGTCGCACGGCCCGGACAGCGTCAGCGCCGGCTGCAGGTACAACTCCCCCACCCCGGGCACCGCGTGCATCCGCGCCCGCGGCCCGGCCGCCGGATCCGGCGCCCCCACCCCGTGCGCGTACAGCGCCGCCAGCCGCCGCTGCGGCGCGTCGAACGGCGAACGGGAGTCGTCCCGTTCGAAGATCCCGGCCAGCTCACCGCGCCCCGCCGCGACCACCGTCAGATCGTGCGCCGCCGCCACCTCCCGCAGCCCGGCGAGGTCCAGCTCCCGGTACTCCACCCGCCCGCCGCGCTCCTCCACCAGCTCCAGCCAGCGCGCCAGCTTCACCCGCTGGTCCACCGACTGCGCCGGCTCGTCCAGCGTCATGGTGAACTCCAGTGCCCGAAGCCCGGGTTCGGGCACCAGCACGGCATCCACCGACCGCACCCCGGGCGCCTCCCCCTCCCACAGATCCAGCCCCGCCGCCCGCTCCACCCGCAACGCCGGCCCGAACATCGCCTGCGTCGACATCACCCGCCCACCCCGCACCTGAGCCGGCGTCCGCGCCGCCACCACCGTCACCTCGTACCCGCCCGCCCCCAGCAACCCCAACCCCACCTGCAACCCCGCCTGCCCCGCCCCCACCACCGCGATCCGACGCACAGCGCAACCTCCGTACCGACGAGCCAGTGACCTGACGAAACGTCAGTTCTACCGCCTGGAAGCACGACAGGCCAGCACCACCCCGGCCCGGCGGGGCGGCCGTTGCCCGGAGGAGCTGGGGCGGGTCCCACGCCCACTCACCCCCGGCTCAGTGGGGCGGCCAGTCCTCCGAGGAGCTGGGGCGGGTGATGAGCTCGGCGGGGAGTTCGAGGCCGGTGGTGGGGGCGGGTTCGCCGCGGACCTGGGTGAGGAGGCGGGTGACCAGGGCGGCGGCGATGGGGCGCAGGGGGAGGCGCAGGGAGGTCAGGGGTGGGCGGAGGTGGCGAGCGAGGGGGGTGTCGTGGAAGCCGGTGACGGCGAGGTCACGGCCGATGTGCAGGCCCTCGGTGCGGGCGGCCTCGTAGATGTCGAGGGCGGCGAGGTCGTTGTCGGCGGCGAGGGCGGTGGGGCGGTCGGGGTCGCGCAGCAGGGTGCGCAGCTCGCCGTCGGCGGGCGGGGGGACGAGGGTCAGCCCGAGGCGAACGGCCTCGCGGTGGAAGCCCTCGCGCCGGGCGGCCAGCCAGGGCAGCGGGCCCGTCCCGCCGACGTAGCCGACCCGGCGGTGGCCGCGTTCGGCGAGGTGGCGGGCGACCTCGGCGGTGGCGGCGGCGTTGTCGATGTCGACCCAGTGCTGCGGCAGACCCGGCCCGGTGCGGCCGAAGGCGGCGAAGGGGATGCCGAGGCGGGCGGCGTGCGCGGCGCGGGCGTCGTCGGGCAGGACGTCGGCGAGGACCAGCCCGTCGACCTGCCGGGCCGCCGTCACGGCGTCGATCACCGCCCTCGCGTGCTGCTCCCCCGCCGCCGGGCGCAGGAGCAGCACGTGGTGGCCCTCGGCGCCGGCGGCGTCGACCAGGGCTTCGAGGAAGCCGGCCATCAGCGGGTTGGGGTCGTGCGGGTCGTCGACCGGGGCGAGGTAGCCGATGGTGCGGCGCTCGCCGGTGCGCAGCGAGCGGGCGGACTGGTCGGGCCGGTAGCCGAGCCGATCGATGGCCGCGGTGACCCGGGCCAGGGTGGCGGGGTGGACGCGCTGCGGGGCGTTGAGCGTGTTGGAGACGGTCTGCCGGGACACCCCGGCCGCGCGCGCGACGTCCGCCACGGTGGTGGCGCGGCGGGCCGGGCGCGGTGCCGGGGTGGTCATCGGCTCTCCTCGGACGGAGGGGGCTGGGCCTCAGACCCGGCGGAGGGTCAGCAGGCCGCCCCGGGGGACGTGGACGGTGGCCCCGCCGTCGAGGTCGACGGTCGAGGTGCCGACGGTCCGGCCGCGGGCGTCCTGGACGGTGGCCTCCGCGGTGCCGCGGCCACCGGCCAGGCGGACGTCCGGGTCGGCGTCGGCATTGGCGACCAGCAGGTTACGCCACGTGCCGCCGGCCTCGACCGGCAGCGCCGTGTAGCGGCCGACGATCACCTCGCCGTCTCCGACGGCCGTCACCATCGGGTAGCCGAGGTCGGGCCGGGCCGGGCGCAGCGCGCCGAGCTGCAGGGTGTCGACGTGGGCGCGGGCGACGCCCAGCCAGAAGGCGAGCGCCTCCCGCTGCCCGGCGTTCTGCGCGGCGAGGTCGACGGAGATCTGCGGGACGCCGAACAGGACGTTGATCAGGTGGCAGGCGACCTGCTCGGCCGTCTCGGCGGGGTGCCACATCAGCATGTCGGAGTGGACCGCGAGCGGCCCGGCGACCAGCCGGGTGTCGACGATGCGCTGGCGGTTCTCGTGCGGGCTGAGCGGGCAGTCGGTGGCCCGGACCATGGTGGCGTAGGGCCACAGGCCGGGGCTGACGTAGGGCTGGCGGTGTTCGATCATCGCCTCGGGGCGGGCGGCGTCGACCCGGCGGCGGATCTCCCCGAGCAGCAGGCGCACGCCCTCGTCGACGGTGGCGCAGTCGGCCTCGGGGCCGGGGGCGGGCGGGTCCTGGACGCCGAACCAGTCGACGAAGTCGACCTTCAGCCCGTCCATGCCCCACTCCTCGGCGGCGCGGGCGAGCCGGTCGGCGAGGTGGGCGCGGACCTGCGGGTAGCGGGGGTCGACGACGACGGCGCCGAGGTGGCCGACGTCGGCGAGCGCGTACTGGGAGAGGGTGTCCCAGGCGGCGCTGTCCTTGCCGATGAAGGGGAGCGCGTACCAGAGGAGGTAGCGCACGCCGAGGTCGTGGACGCGGGCGACGTGGGCGGCGGTGTCGGGCAGCGAATGGGGTTCCCAGTCACCGCAGTGGGCGTAGCCGCGGGTGCGGTCGGTGGTCATCCAGCCGTCGTCGACGATGATCGTGTCGAGGCCGAGGTCCTTGCCGAGGGCGGCCTGGCGCTCGACCGCCTCGGGGGTGATGTTCTGGTGCAGCGCGTACCAGGTGGAGTAGGCGGGGCGGCGGGCGGCGTCGGGGACGTGCGCCGGACGGTCGGCGCCTGCGGCCCACCAGTCGGCGAGGTCGGCGAGGCTGTGGGCGAAGTGCCGGCCGGAGGCGTCGATGCGGACGGTGAGGCGGTCGGCGGCCTGGACCCAGAAGCGGAACTCCCCGGTCTCCTCGACGACCCCGGCGCTCGCCCGGGCGTCCTCGCGGTCGGCGGCGAAGGCGCAGAGCGTGGTGTCGCCCACGCCGACCAGGGCGGCGACGGGGGCGCCGCGGGAGAGGGTGGTGCGGCGCGGGGCGCTCCAGGCGGCGGGCAGCCAGCCGGTGCCGCGCGGTTCGGGGGTCCAGAAGGAGGTGGCGCCGGTGCAGGGGGTGCGCCACTCGATCCGGACCTCGCCGCCGCTCTCCCGCTCCTCGGCGGTGACCTCGGCGGTGACCTCGATGACGTCCTCGGCGATGGTGCGCACGCTCGCGGCGCCGGTGACCAGCAGTTCCAGCCGGCCGGCGGCGAGGCCGGGCACGGCGAGCGGACGCGGGCGGCCGGTGGTGGCGGTGGCGTGCGGCTCCCAGATCTCCGCGGCTTCGGCGGCTTCGGCGGCCTCGGTGGTTGCGGTGGTTTCCGCGGCCTCGGCGGCTTCGACGGCCTCGGTGCCCTCGGCGGGTTCCGTCATGGTTCGGTTCAGCCTTTCGTGGCGCCGGCCAGCAGGCCGGAGATGAACTGCCGCTGGAGGACCAGGAAGAGGACCATCATCGGCAGGGTGGACAGCGCGGTTCCGGCGAGGATCGGGCCGTAGTCGGTGTTGGTCTTCATGCCCTGGAGGGTGGCGAGCGCGACCGGCATGGTGTGCATCTCGGGGCTGCGCAGGGCGATCAGCGGCCAGACGAAGTTGTTCCACGAGCCGAGGAACAGGAAGATCCCGAGCGCGGCGAGCACCGGCCGCATGACCGGCACCACGACACCGAACAGCACCCGCAGTTCGCCGGCGCCGTCGACCCGGGCGGCGTCGAGGAGTTCGTCGGGCATGCTGGAGAGCGCCTGGCGCATCAGGAAGATGGCGAACGGCACGCACAGGCCGGGCAGGATCAGGGCCTGGTAGCTGTCGAGCAGGCCGAAGGACATCATCATCTTGAACAGCGGGACGAGCATCACCTGGTCCGGCACGACCAGCGTCGACAGCAGAACGGCGAACAGCACCGTGCGGCCGCGGAACCGGAACTTGGCGAAGGCGTAGCCGGCGAGCAGCGCCACCACGAGCGCGCCCACCGTCTGGATCCCGGACACCAGCAGGGAGTTGAGCACGACCCGGCCGAGGCCGACCCGGTCCTGGAGGTGGCGGAGGTTCTCGCCGAGGTGGGAGCCGGGCAGCAGGTGCGGCGGCCAGGAGAAGATCTCGTTGTCGGTGAGGGTGGCGGAGACCACCAGCCAGTAGAACGGGGCGATGGACAGGCCGGTGACGGCGGCGAGCACCAGGGTCACCGGCCAGCCGCGCAGCCGGCGTCGTCCCACCCGGGCGGACGAGGCCTCCGGGACGGCGGGGACAGCAGGGGTGACGGGCGTGACGGGCGTCATTCGCGTTCTCCCATCAGGCGCATCTGCACCGCGCCGAGCACCGAGACGATCAGGGTGAGCGCGTAGGCGATGGCGGAGGCGTAGCCGAAGTCGAAGTAGCGGAAGCCGTTGTCGTAGAGGTACATCGACACGGTGAGGGTCGCGTTGTCGGGGCCGCCGCGGGTGAGGACGTACGGCTCGTCGAACAGTTGCAGGGTGCCGATGCTGGAGAGCACGACGGTGAACAGCACCACCGGCCGCAGCGCGGGCAGGGTGACCGAGAAGAAGCGGCGCACCGGTCCGGCGCCGTCGACCATCGCGGCCTCGTACAGCTCGCGCGGGATGCCCTGCAGCCCGGCCAGGTAGATGACGGCGTTGTAGCCGGTGTAGTGCCAGGTCAGCACGAGGACGACGGCCATCTGGGCCCAGAAGCCGTTGCCGAACCAGTCGACGCCGGACAGGCCGATCGCTTCGAGCGCCTTGTTGACGGCGCCGTTCTCCTTGTTGAGCAGGAAGGAGAACAGGATGCCGGTGGCGACCAGGCCGGTGACGGTGGGCATGAAGATGCCGAGCCGCCACACCACGCGCCAGCGGACCAGGGCGGCGTTGAGGCCGACCGCCATCAGCAGGGCGAGCCCGAGCATCACCGGGACCTGTACGACAAGGATCCGGGCGGTGTTGCCCAGTGCCGTCCAGAACAGCGGATCGTCCAGCAGACGGCGGTAGTTGGCGAGTCCGGCGCCTTGGGTGGCGCTGCCGGAGCCGGTGGTCAGCGACAGCAGTAGCGAGGAGACGATGGGGTAGGCCTTGAAGGTCCCGAAGAGCACCAGCGCCGGCGCGAGCAGCAGGTAGGGCACGGCCCGGCGGCGCAGCCGGGCGCGCCGGACCTGCTTGCTCGGCGCGGCCGGTCGGGCGGCCACCGAGGGGGCGGCGGCGGTCACTTGATCTTGCGCCCGGTCTGCTGGGCGAGCTGCTTGGCGGCCTCCTGGAGCGCGTCGGCCGGGTCGGCGCCCTTGGTCAGCACCTTGGCCTGGGCGTCGCTGACCAGCTTGAGCGCGCGGGCGAAGTCGCCGGAGTAGTTGGTGGCGTCGCCGCCCTCGGAGAGCAGCTCGGTGAAGGTCTTCAGGACCGGCTGGCCGCCGTAGTAGGCGCTCGGCTCGTTGTAGACCGGGTCCTGGTAGGCAGCGGTGAGCGCGGGGAAGACACTGCCGGCCTTGAACATCGCGTTGACGGCGTCGGGCCGGGTGAGCGCGTACTCGACGAACTTCCAGGCGGCGGTGCGGCGCGGGCTGGAGGCGGCGACGGCGAGGTGGGTGGAGTTGACCAGGGCGGTGCGCTTGCCGCCGGGGGTGACGGCCGGCGGCCGGGTGAGCCGCCAGTTGCCGCTGAGCTCGGGGAACTTGGTCTCGATGAAGTGCGCCGCCCAGGAGGGCTGCGGGCCGGCGCCGAGCTTGCTGTCCTTGATCTGGGCGCGCCAGGCGGTGGCGCCGGGCGTCTCGATCAGGAGGCCGACCTCGTCGAGGCGCTTGACCAGGGTGAGGGCGCGCACGCACTCGGGCGAGGTGAGGGTGATGTCGCCCTGGAGGTCGAAGAAGAAGGCGCCCTGCTGCTGCATCAGGGACTGCAGGAAGTCCGTGTCGGGGCCGGGGGTGCCGGTCTTGTTGATGCCGACCAGGCCCACGCCGGGGTTGGCCGCCTTGAACGCTCCGGCGGCGGCGACCACGTCGTCCCAGGTCGCGAAGGTGGTCGGGTCGAGCCCGGCCTTGTCGAACATGTCCTTGCGGTAGAAGAAGCCCTGGGCGTTGACCTCCCAGGGCAGGGCGCGGGCCCGCCCGGACTTGTCGGTGACGACCGGCCACAGGCCGGGGGTGAACTTGTCCTTGTGGGCGTCGGCGCCGAGGGCGGAGAGGTCGGCGAGGCCGTTGGGGAACTTCTCCAGGTAGCCGGGCAGGTAGTCGCAGCCGATGTGCAGGACGTCGGCGAGGCCCTGGCCGCCGGCGGCCAGGCCGACGGTGATCTTGTCCCAGATGGCCGGGTTGCCGACGTCCTGGACGTCGACCTTGATGCCGGGGTTGTCCTTCTCGAAGAGGGGGACCACACCGCGCAGGGCGTCGGCGGCGCTGGTCCAGGACCAGACGGTGATCGTGCCGGTGGCGGCGTCCCCGCCGGAGGAGCCGGTGCCGTTGGAGCCGCCGCAGGCGGAGAGGGCTCCGCCGGCGGACAGGGCCAGCAGGCCGGCGCCGGAGGCGCGCAGCAGTTCGCGACGGGTGAGGTGTGACATGGCAGGCCTTTCCGAGGGGGGTGAAGGGCGGGTGGAACAGGGTCTGGAAGGTGGTCCGCTCAGGCGGCGCGGACCTCCCGCCGGACGCGGTCGAGCGTCTCGGCGAGCGGCACGGCGATCAAGGCGTCGGTACTGGCGTGCGGCGACAGCCGGATCCAGCCGGAGCGCAGGGTGGTGGCCAGGCCGGCGGCGGCCAGCGCGGCGTGGACGGCGGCGGGGTCGACGCCGGGCAGCCGCACGCGGCCGATGCCGCTGCCGGGCTCCCCGGGCCTCCCCGGCCCGCCGTCGGTCTCGGCGCCGACCGCGCGGGCCGCGTCGAGCAGCCCGCCGAGCACCTCGGCGATCCGAGCCTCGATCCGGTCGGCGCCGGCGTCCCGCACCAGGGCGAGCGCCGCGCCCAGTGCGGCGACGGCGGGCCCGTCCGGGTTGGTGAGGGTGTGGGCGACGGCCCCGGGCCGGGGCGGGCACGGGTGGGCAGGCGCCTCGATCGGGTCCTGGACGCCGGACCAGCCGCCGAGGCCGGGCCCGAGCCGTCCGGCCACCCGGTCGCGCACCATCAGCACGGCCGCGCCCCAGCCGGCCCGCAGCCACTTCTGACCGCCGGCGGCGAGGACGTCGGCGGCGTCGGCGGCGAGTTCGACGGCGCCGAGCGCCTGGACGGCGTCCACCACCAGGACCCGGTCCGGGCCGATCAGCTCCTTCAGCCCGGCCAGCGGCGCCCGGAAGCCGGTGGCGGCGTCCACGGCGCAGACCGCGACGGCGCGCACCCGGTCGTCGAGATGGGCGCGGACGGTGTCCACGGTGAGCGGCCCGTCGATCTGACGAACCTTCAATCCCCGGTTCTCCTCGGCGCGCAGCCAGGGATAGAGGGCGCCGGGGAAGTCCGTCCGCGCCACCAGGACGGTGCCGTCCGCACCATCGGGCGACTGCGCGAAGGCGTGCGCGGCGGCGAAGAGCCCGTGCGAGGTGGAGCTCACGAAGGCGATCTCGTGCGGTGCGCAGCCGAGCAGCCCGCCCGCCGTCCGGGCGGCCTCCGCCGTCTGCGCGTCGAGCTCGTCGAGCGCGGACCAGCCGTGGCGGTGAAGCCGGTCGGCCTCGCGGACGAGCACCCGGCGGACCGGCTCCGACACCGGCCCGAACCGGGCAAAGTCCAGGTAACCGAACGGTTCGGCAAACTGCGTCAGGTAATCACGCATAGTGCGCTCCCCCACCTTTGGGGCGATTTGAACGTTCAAATCACACATAAACAAACAGAAGTAATCAACATCAAACGGAGCGGGAGCCAGCAAACGCTCTTGGTCGAGTCCCCGTCAAGACCCCTGCACCCACAACCGGCAGGTCGAGACCCTCTCGTTACCCGCCGCCATCCCCGGGCGGGCAACCCCTTGCGCAATGCAATTTGACATTACTATTTTACTCATCGACGGGTTGAGCGGACCCACGCAGAGCCCGTCGCGCTCACCCAACTCCCGTGCGACCCAGCGGCCCTGGTGCTCCCCCACGCCCTCGGCCCGAACCGCGACCGGCGTCGCGCACCCCCACTCCCACAGGAGAACTGGTGTCAGCCACCCCACGTCTGCGCACAGTCCTGCTCTCCGCGGCCCTCGCCGCCACCCTCGCGGCCCCGCTCGTCCAGAGCGCCCAGGCCGCCACGCCCGGCGGTGCGGCCCCGGCCGCCTCGGCGCCGGTCGCCTCCACGCCCTCCACCTTCGGCGAGACGGCCCCGGCCCCGGCCCACCACCCGGCCGGCCCGGCGGGCGAGGTCGCCCACGGGACCGCCTCCGCCGGTCTCCCCGGCCCCCAGGGCGCGCCGGAGAACGCGAACCGCCAGTCGACCGCGACCGCCGGGCAGCCGGTCGCCGACCCGGACGGCGCCACGGCCCCGACCGCCCCCGCCACCCTCACCGCCGCCGCCGGCTGTGACCTGGCCGCCTTCAGCGCGCTCTCCCCCACCGCCCTCGCCGACTTCCTGAGCGACCCGGCGCACGGCTACGACGAGTGCCTGTATCCCCTGCTCAGCAGCTGGCGGCCCGAACTCGCCAAGGTCCTCACCCAGGACCACGTGCGCACCGTCGCCGACCGGATCACCTCCCTCGCGCCGGACTTCGACAGCGCCAATACCCACAACCAGCGCGGGCTCTGGTACTTCCTGCACGTCGCCGTCTACTTCGACTTCAGTCACAAGGAGCTCGACTTCGGCGACGACACCACCAAGGCCGCGATCAAGAGCGCCACCGCCGCCTACCTCGCCAACCCGCACGTCTTCGAGCCGACCGAGCACGCCGGCAACGCCATGGGCGAGGTGTTCCAGGCCAACAGCGGCCCGGGGCTGCGCCCCGGCCTCCTCCCGCTCGGTGAGCGGGTGATGCGCCAGTACGCCACCGCCGACAGCCCGTACATCGGCAACCGCGGGTGGAACTGGGCCCTCCAGGCCGCGCTCACCATCAATTTCCAGGGCATCAACAACGTCGTCGAGGACAAAGGAAAGTTCCAGGAAGCCGTCGCCGACAGCCCCTCCTACCGGCAGGCGATCCGGGCGTTCGCCGGCTACGGCCACCTCAAGGGCACCGGCACCGAGTGGGCCGCCCGCGACGCGATGCTGGAGTTCGCCCGCCTCGGAAGCATCCCGGCAGTCCTGCCCGAGGTGAAGGCCGAAGCCGGCGCGGTCCTCACCGCCACCCGCGACAATTTCGGCCGGCTGAGCCCCGCGTGGGCCAACGCCGCCATCCCGGTCAACGACTTCGGCCTCTGCCAGGCGTACGACGCCTGCCGGGCCGACCTGATGCGGCAGTTCTTCCCGAACACCTACAGCTACGACAACGGCACGCTCGTCGTCCGCACCGCCCTCGACAAGGCCACCGCCGACCAGCTCTACTACGCCACCAAGCAGGTCAAGGCCCAGTTCTTCCGCACCATCGGCACCGATCAGCCGCTCGCCGACGACACCCACCCCACCCTCACGGTGCAGCTGTACGACACCAAGAGCAACTACCAGCTGCTGCAGAACCTGCTCTTCGGCGTCGGGGACGTCGAGAACGGCGGCATGTTCATCGAGGAGCACTCCACCTTCTACACCTACCAGCGCCTCGGCACCGAGTCCTACTTCAGCCTGGAGGAGCTCTTCCGGCACGAGTACACCCACTACCTCAACGCCCGCTGGGCCATCCCCGAGAGCGGCTACACCGAGCGCTGGCCGGCCGACACGACCTTCGCCATGAACGAGGGCACCGCCGAGTACTTCGCCGGCGCCACCGCCAAGGACGGCGTCAAGGCCCGCAAGTGGATGCTCACCGAGATCGGCTGGGAGAAGCGTGACGGAAAGCCGCGCATGACGGTCGATCAGATCCTGCACGCCACGCGGGACGTGGGCTTCCGCGTGTACCCGTACGCGGCCGTCTTCTTCAACCTGCTCGGCGAGAAGCACCCCGAGCAGCTGGCCGAGATGTACCGCCTGCTGCGCGCCGACGACCTCGACGGCTACAACGCCTGGCGCGACCGGCTCGGCCGGGACGCCGGACTCCAGCGCGAGTACGACGACTACCTGGACACCGAGATCCCGCGCGCCGGTGACCTCTACGTCCCGGCCACCGACTTCACCCCCAACGGCCGGCTCCGCTTCGCCTACGCCTACGAGGTGCAGGACGCCTTCGCCCGCGCCACCCAGAACACCCCGGTCTGCAAGGACAACGCCGACTGGAACAACACCGTGCGCTTCACCTGCACCGGCCGGATCACCACCACCCTGAACAACACCGTGGACGCCGGCCGGATCCGCGAGTCGATGGCCGACACCGTCGACTACTACCTGCTCACCCGCGCCGGCGAGGCCGCCAACAACCTCGCCGACATGAACTGCTGGTTCGGCAAGGTCGAGGTCTGGCCCACCGGCCAGGCCGGCAGCGCCGACTACACCTGCGAGGGCCCGCTCCGCCGCTGACCGTCCTCCCGCGGGAGGACCCGGACCAGGGACGGCCGGGTCCTCCCGCGGGGCGACACCTCGCAGATCCAGTCGCCGGACCGAGGAGCAGGAGCTCTCCCCCGGCTACCCGGCCGCGGGAGCCGCCTGGTGGATGCCGGCGATCGTCGCGGCGGCGTCGAAGCCGAGCACCCGGTCGGGGCGGCCGGAGAGCAGGCTGGCGTAGAGCGGGCGGTAGTGGGCCACCTTGCGCGGGGTACGGCCGTCGTTGCCGAAGGTGGCGATCAACTCGCCGCCACGGGCGGCGAATCCGGTCATGGCCGTGTGGTCGATCCAGACCTCCACCCCGGAGCGGCCGAACACCAGGCTGCTCTCCTTGCTGCTGGATCCGGTCAGCCAGCTGCTGCGCAGCCGCGCCGTGCCCACCGCGCCCCGCGAGCGGAACTCCACGGTGCACCAAGCGCTCGCGCCGCCGTCCGCCGGCTGGACGGAGGTGAGCGCGGTGAGGTCGTCGACGAAACGGGTGATCATGCTCAGCTGGTTCACCCCGGAGTCCGTCCAGCTGGACCCGTACGAGGCGAAGGCCGCGGGCAGCCGCTGGGCGTACGGGTCGTAGAACGCCGAGGTGATGCCCGTGACCGGCCCCCACTCGGGGTGCGCGGCGAGCAGCTCCGCCGCCCAGTCCACCTCCGGCGAGAAGGCGAAGTGGTGGGCGGTGAACAGCCGGCGCCGGACGTCGGCCCTCCCGTCCAGCTCCCGCAGCTCCGCGAGCGCGGCCGGGTCGTGGACAATGGGCTTCTCCACCAGCACCACGGCCGTGGAGCGCAGCAGCGCCTCGGTCACCAGCTCGGCGTGCGTCACCGTCGGCGTGGCGAGCACGATCAGGTCCGGCTCGTGCGCGCCGAGCGCCCGGGCGAGCCCGTCGTAGTGCGGCGGCGGCGCGGCACCCCGGAACCCGGCCGGCCCGACCGGCCGCGGGTCGACGGTGAACTCCAGCGTCACGTCGTCCCGTTCGGCCAGCACCGTGAGGTGGGTCTCGGCGATGATGCCGACCCCGACCAGCCCGACACGCACCGGATCCGCCATCCGCTCCGTCCTCCTCAGCCGTTCCGTCCCGCTGAGTGGACCCTATCCCGGCCGCGTCAGAAGCCGGCGAGCGCCTCCACCAGCTCGTGGAGCAGGGCGTCGTCGATGAGGGGCAGGAGGACACGGTTCTGGGCCTGCCAGACCAGCTTGTCGAGCTCCGCGCCACCGGAGCCCCGCGCACCGGGGCCGAGGCCGTGCCGGATCTGCCCCTCCCAGCTGTCGACCAGCCCCGCCGACCACGCCTCGCGCAGACCGCTCTCGGGCAGCGGCGCGTACGCCGCAGCGGGCGTGCCCCGCCCCTGGGCCGCCCGGATCGACGGCACCGCCCGTGGGCCGGCACTCGCGCAGGGCGGACGCCAGGTCACCGGTCCTGCCGTTCCAGGCCCTGGCCAGTTCCACCGCGAGTCCCAGGTCGGGCCCGGCCGCCTGCACCACGGTCTCACGGCGCAGGGCGTGCCGGATGAGCTTGGTCGGCGTCATGCGGCTGTGGGCGTGTCCGGAGCCCGGGTGCGGCATCGCGTCGGCCACCACGGTGGCCGTGTCGAGGTGGCTCCAGACCCCCCACCACCAGTGCGGCCGCGACACCGTCGCGTCGAGCAGCCCCACGGTGTCCGCCTCCAGGTCCTGCAGCCGGGAGGCCACCAGCAGCCGCGGTGTGGCCGTGCGCGACGGCGATGAAGGCGAGAAGTTGTTGCAGGGTGTCCGGTGGCTGATGCGCGAGCCACCGGCGGAGTTCAGGAGCTGACGACACGTCGCCCATCTTCACACGGTCGTGAACGCCCCCGCAGCGGAATCGACCAGTACAGCGGGCATCTACCGGCTTTCAAACATCGGAATTGACACGAGATCGTTCAGAGCTTGACAGCGGGTCGGCCGGGCGTCGGCGCAGGCCTTCGGCGCGCGGGCTCCGCGATGTGCCCAGGGGCCGCGGCGCCAGGGAAATATTGGTCTACTCCAATTCTGTCCGGAATACGTCCTCACAAGGGACGCCGGTGTGCCGTTCACTGTTGCACCCGAGCAGCCGGGTCCACTGGCCGCACGACTGGTCACTGTGGAGGCGGAATGCGAAGGGCCATGCGCTGTCTGATCGTTGGGGTCGCAACCGGGGTCGGTGCCGGGGTGCTGACGGCCGTGCACGTCGGTGGGCGGCTTCCGCTGCTGCCTGCCCTGTGTGTGGACGGGATCGTCGTGGTCGGGTGTCTGTCACTCGCCGCACTGCTCCTCCCGCGACGACGGCCCCCGATCGTCGCGACGGACGAGGGCGTGGGGCGGCCGCTGCTCTCCGACCTGCCCCACCCGACGGAGAACGAGCCCCGCGCCATGGCGCCCTGGAGAGGGCGCCACTGGCCCTGAGCACGGGGTTGGGAACCGGCCGAGATCACTGCGCGCCCTTTCGGCGGCGGGGCGGCTCCTGTCACGATGACACGAGACCCCAGAGACGAGGGAGAGCCAAGGTGTCGACGGTGCGCGTGAGTTCGGCGGTCATGACCCACCCGGTACGCCTGGTCCAGGCCCGCGAACTGGCCGAGCGGCTCGGGCTGGACGGCCTGGCGCTCGACCCGGAGCCGGACGGACCGCCCTCGGCCATGCGGACGGCCATGGTCGCCTGGGCGGCGGCGGACTCGGCGGCGAGCCACCACCTCGTCGTCCAGGACGACGTGTCCGCCCCGGAGAACCTGGTGGCGCTCGTGGGCCGCGCGGCCGCCCGGTTCCCCGACGAGGCCCTCGTGTACTACACCAACTGGCACGCGCGCAACGGCGGCGCCTCCCGGCTCGCCGCGCTCGCCGGCGCCGCCTGGGTGCGGGCCGTGCCCGACGAGTTCACGCCGTCGCTCGCGGTCTGTCTGCCGCTCGACACCGCGGACGACTTCCGCGAGTTCGCCGCCGGCAGCGACGAGCGCCACGACGACGAGCTCTTCTCCGTCTTCTTCCGCGCCCGCGGCCGGATGAGCCTGATCGCGGTGCCCAACGTCGTGGAGCACATCGGCACCAGCAGCATCAACGGCCATGCCACGCAGGGGATCCGGCTCGCCGTCTGCCCCACCGACGCCACCGACGCCGAGCCGCTGCTGGAGCGCGGCCGGGTCCTGGAGGAGCCGGGGTGGGTCCCGTACATGCGGTACGGCGAGGGCTACATCCGGCTCGTGGGCCAGGAGAACGGCCCGGACGGCGGGCGTGGCCACCACCGTTGGCTCGACGCGCTGCCGATGACCGGCCTCACCGAGCGCGCGGTGCGCGAGGCGGTGGCCGAGGGCATGCCGGCGGACCTGGCGTCGCAGGTGGCCGAGCGGTTCGGCCGGGCGTTCGCCGAGGAGCTGTGGATCCACTGCCTGCTGCTCGGCCGGCAGGCGGCCGAAGCCGCCCGCCGGCTGGGCGGCCCCGGCGAGGTACCGCCGGACGCCCTCGCCCGGCTGCGGGACGCGGCGGTGTCCACCGCCGGTCCCGCCGGCCTGCCGCCCGAGCGTCGGCCGGAGGCCGGGCCGGACGAGGTGCGGCTGATGTCCGCCTTCGCCTGGACCGCCGTCAGGGCCGGGGAGCAGTGGTCTCCGGCGTGACCTCCGGCGTGCCGTCGGACGCGGCCTCCGACGTGGCCGGGTGGGTGATCCACACCGCGGGCTCCCAGTACGCGCCGAGGTCCCGGGCACGGTCGATCCGCAGGGTGGCGAGGCCGCTCGGGAACACGTAGTCGCCGTCCTCCGGGTAGTCGATGCCGGTCCAGCGCTCCCATTCGGCCACCGTGCCGGTGATCCGCGAGGAACGCTCCGAGGCTCCGGCGATCGCGCCGCCGGCCTTCACCTGGGTGCGGATCCAGGGGTCGAACGGGGCGCCGTCCGCGCGCCGCCAGGTCGCGTACCGCTCGATCGGCACCAGCGGATAGCGGTCCTTCCAGGTGGGCCGCACCGGCACCAGCACCGTCGCCAGGCCGGCCCGCCGCGCCACCTGGCGCATCCCGTCGAGCAGCACGCTGGAGAGGCCCCTGCGCTGGTAGTCCTCCGCGACCTCGATGCCCAGCGCGACCAGGGCGCCGGCCGGCCGGTCCGCCTCGCGGTCCGCGAACGCCCGGGCGATGGAGTCGTCCAGTCCGGGGCCGAGGTCGGCGGCCGTGCCGTCCCAGGTCCGCGGCAGCGAGCGTCCGGCGCCCGCCACCACCTCGCGCTCGTCGTCGTACAGGACGAACTGGTAGTCGGCGAAGTCCTCGAACAGCCGGTCCCAGTAGCCGTCGTTGACGTCGCCGTGCAGGTTGTACTCGGGCACGATGCCGGCGAACCGCTCCGGCATCCGGTCCCACAGCTCGGGCTTCTCCGCGTGGGTCACCACGATCAGGGCCATCGGTCCGTCCTCCTCTTCCTTGTTGTCCTAGGCGGGGACTTCGACGTCCCAGACGATGACGATCGGCAGCCCGTCCCAGGCCGCGCGGGCGGCGTCGGCGATGAACTCCTCGTAACCCCCGGGCGCGAGACGGCCGTTGAAGAGCGGCTCGTGAAGGGCCCGGACCCGCAGCCCGGCTCCGGTGAACGCCTCCAGGTACCGCCCGGGCAGGTGGACGTGGTTGCGGACGAACGCGAGCTGCTCGGAGCCGTGCACGAAGACGCACTGTCCCTGGAGGGCGATGACGAACGGGTGCAGGTCCGAGACGATGATCCGCCCGCCCGGACGGACCACCCTGGCCAGCTCCGCCACGCCCGCCGCCAGGTCCGGCAGATGGGTCATGGCCAGCGAACAGACGGCGAGGTCGACCGAGTCGTCCTCCAGCGGCAGGCTCTCCAGCCGCCCGACCCGGAACTCGGCCTGCGGGGCGCGCTCGCGGGCCTTGGCCAGCATCTCGGGCGACTGGTCCACGCCGATGGTGCGGTGCCCGCGGGCGACCAGGGCGCCGGTCTGCCGCCCGGTGCCGCAGGCGGCGTCCAGGGCGACGCCGGTGGGAAGCGTGTCGAGGATCCCGTGCAGCACGGGCTCCTCGACCTCGATGTAGGAGTTGGGCAGCGAGTCGTAGACCGCCGACCAGGAGGCGTAGCCCTCGGCCAGGCCGAGTTCGCTGACGCCGGTGCCTCCTTCCGGCAGCTCCCCGTCGTCCGACGCGAAGCGCCTGATGTCCTCGACGCGCGCCTTGAGGAAGTCCTCCTCCCCGTCCATGGCGTGGCGCAGCAGCGCCAGGCCCTGGATTCCCAGGACGAGCTCCCTCACGCGAAATTCATTGCTCATGCGAATGCCTCGTTCTTGCCCGGAGGTGACGGATTTGCGGTAGCCGGTCGGCTTCGGCTGAATTCCGGCTACCCGGCCCGGCGGTAAAGGATTCTCCCGATCCGGTTCGCTGTCCGAAAGGCGGCCCTGAATGACCGGTTCCACAGCACCGTTGCCCGGAATTCCCGGAACCCCCTACGATGGCGGGCCGAAGCGGCCGGACATCTATTCACCGGCCGTTCGCCCTACCTGGGAGGCGGAATGATAGAGGGATATCTCGGCCGGGAAAGCGTCACCGCCGGGGAGCAACTGACCGTCCACGTCTCCACCGACGCCGCCGGCTTCCGGCTGAGGTTCTACCGGCTGGGCGCGGAGCCGGTCCTGGTGGCGGAGAGCGGCCGGTTCCCCGGGTCGCTCCACCCGGCGCCGCCGCACCCCGACGGCGTGCCCGGCCGGGCCTCGCCCGCCGACGCCTGGGGCTGGCCGCCGCTCGCCGTGCCCGTGCCGGAGGACTGGACGCCCGGCATGCACCTGGTCCAGTTCGTCGAGGACGGCGAGGACGGACGGGACCGCGAGGTCCCGCCGCTGCTCGACGCCGCGGGCATCGAGGGCCCGGACCGCGAGTTCTTCGTCGTGCGGCCCCGCCGGCCCGGCAGCCGGTCCCGCATCCTCTACAAGAAGTCGACCTTCACCCGGCACGCCTACAACCGCGCCGACCGTCCGGGCGAGGACCGCGGCGCCAGCCTCTACGACCACCCCGTGTACCTGCCGGACGGCGATCCGCGCGGGCACCGGGTGAGCCTGCACCGGCCCGGCGGAATCATCGACCTCGCCTACTGGGACGCTCCTTTCATCGCCTGGCTGGAGCGCAACGGCTACCCGGTCGAATTCTGTACGGACCTCGATCTGCACGAGGATCCGGAGCTGCTTTCCTCGTACGATCTGCTGCTCAGCGTCGGCCATGACGAATACTGGAGCGAGGCGATGCGCGGCCACGCCGAACAATTCGTCCGGGACGGCGGGAACATCGCCTTCCTCAGTGCCAACACGTGCTGGTGGCGCATTCATCCGACCGACCGGAACACCGCCTTCGTCACGGACACCGACCACCACGTGGGGGACGCGTACCCGCACCTTCCGGCGACCGACCAGTGGTGGCCGGCGGCGCCCGACGGCGTGGGCCGCCCCGAGAACTCCCTCACCGGGGTGAGCTTCCGCAACGGCGGCATGTGGGCGAGCGCCGAGGGGTGGCCCGGGGACCGTCCGCGCGAGGGGTACACCGTGCAGCACGCCGACCACTGGGTCTTCGCCGGCACCGGGCTGCGCGACGGCTCCGACGGCGGTGAGCCCGACCGGCTCGGCGCGGGCACCACGCTGATCGGGTACGAGTGCGACGGCGCCGCCTACGTCCGGGACGACCGCGGCGTCGCCCGAGCGAGCGGCGAGGACGGCACTCCCGCCTCCTTCCTCATCCTCGGCATCCATGTCCTCGAACCCGTGCACGAGGACTTCCACGACTTCAAGTGGGGCCACTGGAACGGACCGGCCCGGGAGCCGGGTGTCACCAGCCCCCGGGCCGCGACCATGGGCGTCTTCACCGCCGGCGGCACCGTGTTCTCCGCGGGTACCACCGACTGGCCGGCGGTCTGCGGGAAGGACGAGGACGCCGCGGTCGCCCAGGTCACCCGCAATCTGCTGGACCGGCTGCGGCACCGCTCGCCACGAGCGTGAGCAGTTCCCCCAGCCCGCGGATCCGGGCCGCCCCGTCCACCAGGGGCGGCTCGGATCCGAGCACCGCGGGGTCCGGCCGGGACAGGTGGACGGAGCGCATCCCGGCCGTGAGCGGGCCGAGCACGTCCGGCGCCCACATGTCGCCGACGAACAGCACCTGCTCGGGCGGCAGTCGGCACCGCTCCAGCAGCGTCCGGTAGATCAGCGGGTGCGGTTTGCGCGCGCCCGCCCGGGCGGAGCCGACCACGACGTCGACCGACCCGTCCAGGCCGACCTCCCGCAGGCAGTCCTCCAGGTTCCAGAACCAGTTGGAGCAGATGCCGAGCAGCAGACCGCGGGCGCGGAGCTCCCCGAGGACGGGGAGGGTGTCCTCGAAGAGCTCCAGCCGGACGGCCTTCATGGCCCGGTCGATCTCCTCGACCAGCCCCTCCAGCTCGCCGTCCGGTACCCCGCAGTCCCGGGCCCTGCGCCGAAGTCTCCCCAACTCCCAACGGTGGTAGTCGAGTTCACTGACGGAGTGATCCGCGTGCTCCTCGCCCTCGGCGGGGCCCACCGTCCACTGGTCACCCCAGCGGGCGCCCTGGGCGGACAGGCCCCGGCGGTCGAAGATCGGACGGTGGTCGGGCGGCAGCGGCTCGACCATCCGCGCCAGCGTCCCGTAGAAGTCGAAGACGACGGCGCGGATCCCCACCGGCCCCGCGGTCGGCACGGGCCCGGCCTCAGTAACGGCCGTGCCGGCGCGGGAAGTAGTCCTGCAGCTCGCCGTCGCGCTCGATGTCGACGGTCGCGCAGTGCAGCCCGCCGCCGAACGGCCCGACCGCCCGGAACGGCACCGGGACGATGTCGAAGCCGTAGGAGGACAGCTGCTCCGAGAGCCGGACCTCCTTCTCCTCGATGCACAGGGTGTTCTCGTCGAGGTTCAGCATGTTGCCGGCGAGCCACGGGCTGCAGAACGAGAGCTTCGGCGGGTGGTCCCAGCTCGCGGGCTGCACCGCCTCGATGATCTCCCAGTCGTTGAGTCGGAAGAACTCCATCAGCTCGGCGTCCGCGAGCCGCTCGCCGCAGTGCAGCACCAGCCCGGGGCGCAGCGGCACCCAGGTCGCGTCGATGTGCAGCGGGTGGGTGTTGGTGGAGGTGACCACGTGCACCCGGTGGTCGGGGAAGTGGCGCTTGAGCCACTGGTAGCCGCTGCGGTTGGTGACGAAGGACAGCTGGACGAAGAGGTCCTTGCCGAAGCGGGCGACGTCGGCGGCGTCGAACAGCGGCTCGGCCTCGGTCAGCACCAGGTCGTAGTCCCGGACCCGGGCCAGCTGCTCCTCGGTCGGCAGGTCGTTGTAGGTGTCCCAGAACTTGGTGTTGTAGGAGGCGTCGGTGAGCCGCGGCTTCGGTGCGGCCTCCCAGCGCATGTTCTCGTCGGAGTCGAACAGGTTCTGCAGCAGGGGCCGGTACGCCAGGTACTCGTGCCAGCGGCTGCGGTAGGACATGGTCGCTTCCAGGACCTCGTTGCCCACCGTCAGCAGCAGGTCGCGGGGCGGCATGCAGCCGAACATGGAGTCCTGCGTCCACTCGGGCGTGCTGACCTGCTGGTTGAAGTCGACGGGGGTGGGACGGTCCACCCGGATGCCGCGCCGGCGCAGCATCTCGGAGAAGTTGTCCAGCTGCTCCTCGGCCTCGGCGACCATGTCCTCGGGCATCGGCCCGAAGGTGCCCAGCGGGAAGCCGTCCTCGGGGTAGTCGCGGCGCACCGCGTGCTCGGGGGCCTGGACCACGGTGCCCTCGGCCCGTCCCACGACCACGTGGCGCAGCGGGTCCCAGCCGTTCCAGGCGTTGACCCGGATCGGTCGGGCGGAGGCGTCGGAGGTCTGCTCGGTCGAAGAAGTCGTCTGCTCGGTCACGTAACAAGCCCTTCGTATCGGGATCACGTGGGTGCAGAGGCCTAACCTGCGGGTACCGCCCGGGAGGAGTCAAGTGTTGATCTCTCTGCGGGACACCGAACGTCATCTTCCGGCCGAATGTCTAAACCTCTGCGACTCTTGGCGATCAGACGGGTAATCAGAAGAGCACCCCCATAGCGAACTTGGAGACCTCATGGCCATTCGCATGTCCTACCGCCCCCTTGTCCTCACGTTTCTCCTGTCCCTCGCAGCCACCGGCTGTACCTCCAGTAGCGGGGGCGGGGGCGACGCGGGCGGCAAACTGACGGTGTGGCTGGCCGTGGACGCGCAGGAGAGTTGGCCGCAATTGGTCCAGTCCACCAACGACCGTTTCACCCAGGCCCACCCCGGGGTCCAGGTCGACGTCCAGTACCAGCAGTGGACGACCAAGAACCAGAAGCTGGACGCCGTCCTCGCCGGGAAGAACGTCCCCGACGTGGTCGAGATGGGCAACAGCGAGACCACCAACTACATCGTGAACGGTGCCTTCGCCACGGTGGACCCGGCGAAGTACGACCAGTCGGCCAACTGGCTGCCGGCCCTCGCCGACGCCTGCCGCGCCAACGGCAAGACGTACTGCGTGCCCTACTACGTCGGGGCCCGGATCGGCATCTACCGCACCGACCAGTTCGCCCGCGCCGGTGTCGCCGAAGCCCCGAAGACCTACCCCGAGCTGCTCTCCGCGCTCGACAAGCTGAAGGCCGTCTACGGCCCCGAGGACCCCAACTACTCGGCGCTCTACATGCCCGGCCGCTACTGGTACGCCGCCATGGCGTTCGTGAAGGACGCGGGCGGCGAGATCGCCGTGAAGGAGGGCGACAAGTGGAAGAGCTCGCTGGCCTCGCCGAACTCCGTGGCCGGGCTCACCGAGTGGAAGCGGCTGATCGACACCTACTACGTCGGTGACCGGGCCAAGGACAACTCCGACCAGCCGGCCGTGGTCGGCCAGGGCCGGGTGGGCGTCTTCTACGGGAACACCTGGGAGTCCGCCATGGCCACCGACGAGCACTCCGGCGGCGACCCGAAGCTGAAGGACAAGTTCGGCACCTTCCCCTTCCCCGGCCCGTCCGGCAAGCTCCTGCCGCCGTTCCTCGGCGGTTCCACCCTGGCGGTGCCGGCCAAGTCGACCCGCAAGGACCTGGCGGCCGACTGGATCAAGCTGTTCACCGACACGCAGTCGCAGAAGGCCCTGATCGAGGTGGACACCCTGCCCAACAACACCGTCCAGATGGCCGAGGTCGCCGCCGGCGGCATCAACGGCCCGGCGGCCCAGGCCGCGGCCACCGGGGGCTGGATGACCCCGTTCGCCCCCGGCTGGACGTCGGTGGAGAAGTCCAACATCCTGCCCGAGATGCTGGAGCGCATCGCCAACAACAAGGCGTCCGTGCAGGACGCCGCCCGCGAGGCCGACCAGCGGATCAACGAAGTGATCAATGAGCGCTGACCGGGGCCGGCGGCGGCGTTCACCGCTGCTGCCGTACCTGCTGATCGCCCCCACCGTCCTGGCGCTCGTCCTGGTCCTCGGCTACCCGCTGGTGGACATGGTCGTGCTCTCCTTCCAGGACATGACCCGGGAGCAGCTCTTCAGCGGCGCCGCACCGCCGTGGGCGGGGCTCGACCAGTTCGGCAAGATCCTCGGCGACGGCTTCTTCTGGAAGGTCGTGGGCCGCACGGTGCTCTTCACCGCGGTGACCGTCGTGCTCACCGTGGTCTGCGGGCTGTTCACGGCGCAGCTGATGCACCGGGTCTCCCCGTGGGTGCGCGCCGTCATCGCCGGCGTGCTGGTGACGGTGTGGGCGATGCCGGCGATGGTGGCGGCGTCGATCTTCCGCTGGCTCTTCGACACCGACTACGGCGTCACGAACTGGGTGCTGTCCAACCTGCCGGGGGTCGACATGACCCACCACAACTGGTTCACCAACCCCTGGCAGGGGTTCACGGTCATCGTCGCCGTCGTGGTGTGGGGCTCGCTCCCGTTCGCCGCGATCACCCTGCGAGCTGCGCTCTCGCAGGTACCGCCCGAACTGGAGGAGTCCGCGATCCTGGACGGCGCCCGGCCGTTCCAGGTGTTCCGGCACGTCACCCTGCCGGTGATCAGACCGGTCCTGCTCATGGTCACCACGCTGAACGCGATCTGGAACTTCGGTGTCTTCAACCAGATCTGGCTCATGCGCGGCGGCCAGCCCGAGCGGGAGTACTACCTGCTGGGCGTCTACTCCTTCATCGAGTCCTTCGCGGTGAACCGGTACAGCACCGGCGCCGCGATCGCCCTCGTGACCGTCGTCCTGCTGCTCGCGGGATCGGTCGTCTACCTGCGTCAGATGCTCAGGACGGGAGAGCTCGAATGAGGCGTCAACGCTCGCTCGGCCACGACCTCCTCGGGCTGCTCGTCGCCGCGGTGATCGGCTTCCCCATCTACTGGATGGTGCTCACCGCGTTCCGGCCGGCCTCGGAGATCCTGAGCCTGCCACCGAGGTTCTGGCCGACTTCGCCCACCTGGGACAACTTCGCGCGGGCCCTGGGCTCGGAGACCTTCTGGGCCAACGTCCGCTCCAGCGTCCTCATCGGCGTCGGCACCGTCGTGGTGTCGCTGATCGTCGGCACGCTCGCGGCGTTCGCCCTCGCCCGCTTCCGCTTCACGGGCCGCAAGACCTTCGTCGTGGTGATCCTCATCGTCCAGATGGTGCCGCTGACGGCCCTGATCATCCCGCTGTACCTGCTCCTGAACGACGCCGGGCTGACCGACAGCCTGACCGGGGTGATCCTCACCTACCTGGTGTTCACCCTGCCGTTCACGGTGTGGATGCTGCGGGGATTCATCGACGGGGTGCCCGTGGAGCTGGAGGAGGCGGCCATGGTCGACGGCTGCGGCCGCCTCGGCGCGTTCCGCCGGGTGGTGCTGCCACTGCTCGCCCCCGGCATCGTCGCCACCTCGGTCTTCGCGCTCGTCCAGGCCTGGAACGAATACGTCCTCGTCTACATCCTGTTGTCCACCCCTGAGAAGCAGACCGTCAGCATCTGGCTGGTCTCCTTCACGACCAGCCGCGGGACCGACTACGGCGGGCTGATGGCGGGAGCCACGCTCACCGCCCTGCCCGTGGTGGTCTTCTTCCTCATCATCCAGCGCAGGATCGCCTCCGGCCTCGCCGCCGGGGCGATCAAGGGGTGATCAAGGGGTGATCCCGCGCACCGAACACCCGACTCTCCCGGTCGCACCCCGTTCACGCCCACAGGAGGACTCCGTGACGCACGACCGTCTCGATCTCGTCTCCAAGCTCTACCAGCCGTCCGGCTGGCCCCGTGTCCTGCAGGTGGCCGAAGGGACCCCGTCGGACGCCCCGCTCGTCGTGGACCTCGACCCGACCACCTTCTGCGACCTGGCCTGCCCCGAGTGCATCAGCGGAAAGCTGCTCAACCAGGGCCGCTTCACCCCCGAGCGGCTGGCCGCGCTCGCGGAGGAACTGGTCTCCATGTCCGTCCGGGCCGTGGTGCTCATCGGGGGCGGCGAACCGCTCGCCCACCGCGGCACCCGTCAGGTCCTGCGCGTCCTCGGCGAGGCCGGCCTGGCCGTCGGGGTCGTCACCAACGGCACCATGATCGACAAGAACCTCGACGAACTCGCCTCCTACGCCTCCTGGGTCCGCGTCTCCATGGACGCCGGGAGCTCCGACACGTACGGGCTGTTCCGTCCCGACCGCAAGGGCCGCAGCGTCTTCGACAAGGTCGTCGCCAACATGCGGCTGCTCGCCGGGGCGAAGACCGGCGCGCTCGGCTACTCGTTCCTCGTCATGACCCGCCAGGAGCCGGACGGCCGGGTCGTCAGCAACCACACGGAGGTGCTGCAGGCGGCCGAGCTCGCCCACGACATCGGCTGCGACTACTTCGAGACCAAGGCGATGTTCGACGAGGAGCACCACGTCATCCAGGTCTCCGAGGACATCCTCGAATCGGTCGACCGCCAGCTCGCCGAGGCCGCCCGGCTGGAGAGCGACACCTTCCAGCTCATCAACTCCTCCACGCTCACCTCGCTGCGCCGGCACACCGGGCCGGTCCAGCCCAAGGAGTACCACCGCTGCAAGGTGGCCGAGCTGCGCACCCTGATCACCCCGTCCGGGGTGTACGTCTGCTCCTACCACCGGGGCAACCCGCTGGCCCGGATCGGCGACGCCGTCACCGACAGCCTGCCCGACATCTGGAAGACCTCGGACCGCGGCATCGTGGACCCGAGCCGGGACTGCCGCTTCCACTGCGCCCGGCACCGCTCCAACCTGGAGCTGGACCTGATAGCGGAAGGAACGGGCGCAGTCCCCCCGGGAGAGGACTACGACCCGTTCCTGTGACCTGACCGTCAGCCCGCGCTGACGCCGACCCGGTTCCCCGTCCGGGCACTCCGGCTCCCCGGAGCCGCCCGGGCGGGGATCACGCGTGCCAGGGGGAACGGAGCGCGCAGCGCGTCGGCCAGCCGCGCCACCACCCCCGGCGTGTCGGCCGCGGGGCAGACACCGACCAGCGAACCGCCGCCGCCGGCCCCGCTGAGCTTCAACGGCAGGCCGGCGGCGTGCAGCGCCAGCGTCCGCAGCTCCTCCAGCACCGGGGTCGACATGCCCTGGAAGTCGCGCATCGCGTCGTGCGCCCGGGTCATCGCCTCCCCCAGCGCCTCGTGGTCACGCCGGCGCAGCGCCGCCCAGGCGGCCCCCGACGCCCGGTCGGCCTCGGTCCGGTACGCCGCGAGCGCCGGATCACCGGCCGCCAGCTGCGCCCGCACCGTGCGGATGTGGTCGGCGGTGTTCTTCCGGGTCCCGGAATCCACCACGACCACCCGCCAGTCCTCCGGGAACTCCAGCCGTTCCCGAACCACCGGCAGACCGCGCTCCCGGCCGTCGATCAGCAGCGCACCGCCCTCGGCGACGGCCAGGTGGTCCATGCCGCCGCCGTTGAAGCGGGCGAACTCGAACTCGTACGCCCACTGGACGAGCAGGGCGTCCGGCACCGGCTCGCCGTCCGGCGCCGCGGCCGCCCGGGCGAACGCGCGGAACAGTGCCACGATCAGTGCCGTGGACGAGGACAGCCCGCTCGCCGAGGGCGCCTCACTGCTGACGCGCACGGCCGGCGCAGGGCCATGCACCTCAGGGAGCCGCTCGCGCAGGAACGTCCACACCTGCGCCGACCAGTCGCTCTCGGCCGGCTGCTGCCCACCGGACGGCACACCGGGCACCACCTCGACGGTGGTCGGCAGGTCGAGGGCGAGGCTGACCGAGCGGCCGTCGCCCAGCCAGTCCAGGTCCTCCCCCGACAGACAGGCCCGGCACGGCACCGCGACGCGGATCGCTTCTTCCTCGCTCACCTTGCCCGGAACCTCCCGTCCGTGAGAAACGCCCGGTACATCTCCAGTACGACCCGCGTGGGCGGATGCAGCGGCGCCGGCAGGTCGTCCAGCGGCCGGAACCGCGCCCGACGCACCTCGTCCGCCCCCGGGGACAGCTCCCCCGACCAGCGCGTCGCCGCGAAGCACAGCGCGAAGCAGTGGTTGACGTCCCCGTTCGGGTAGGTCACGGTGTGCAGGTCCGGATCGGACAGCGAGCCGAAGGCGACCAGGTCCTCCTTCTCGACCCGCAGCCCGGTCTCCTCCGCCACCTCGCGGACGGCGGCCTCGGCGAAGCCCCCGTCCTCCTCGCAGGCACCCGCGGGAAGCTCCCAGACACCGTTGTCCACCCGCTGCTGGAACAGACCCCGGCCCGCCTCGTCGATCAGCAGGACCTGGGCCCCCGGGACCAACAGTCTCCGGCCGCCCACCTTCTGACGCAGCGACCAGACGTAAGAGCCGACATAGCCCATGCTCGCACCACCCCCTCCGACGTCCGCCCGACGTCGGGCGGCCACGGGGGCACAGACTGTCACGCGCCGTCCTCGGCGAGCCAGCGCGGCACGGCCTCGGGCGTCTTCTCCAGCCACCGCACATAGCGGTCGACGCCCTCCGCGACATCGACCCGGGCCTGCCAGCGCAGCAGCTCCCGGCTCCGCTCGGTGGAGGCGAAGCCCCCGAGCGGGTCGCCCTCGGGCCGCGGGGTGACGATCCGCTGCGCCTGCGGGAAGTAGGGCATCAGCAGGTCCGCGACATCCCGGACCGCCGTCGGACGCCCGGTCCCCACGTTGACCGTTTGGCCCGCCATCCCCTCCTCGACGAGCGCGAGCGCCGTCGCCTCGGCCACGTCCTGGACGTGGATCATGTCGCGCACCTGGACGCCGCCGCCGTTCAGACGCATCGGGCGGCCGAGCTTGGCCTGCAGGGACAGCCAGGGCACCATCCAGGAGTGGCTGCCCGGCTTCGGGATCTGCGGGTCGCCGTAGACGGAGAAGTAGCGCACGATCGCGTACTCGGCACCCGCCGACGCCCCGAGCATCAGCCGGGTCTGGTGCTCCGCCCACAGCTTGCCGTTGGCGTACACCGACAGCGGGAACAGCGCCTGGTCCTCGTGGAACATGTGCGGGCCGGGCGAGTCGGTGGGGCCGTCGCCGTACACCGACGCGGAGGAGACCAGCACCAGGCGGCGCACGCCGGTGCGGGCCAGCTCCTCCAGGATGACCTGGGTGCCCTGCACATTGGCCCGGAAGGCGATGTCGGGGTTCCGGGTGCAGGCGGCCACGTCGGCGTAGGCGGCGGCGTGGACCACGAAGTCGGCGTCCCGGAGCAGGCCGGCGACCAGCTCGCGGTCGCAGACGTCACCGACGACGAGCTCGGCCCCGGTCTTCTCGACCCCGAATATGGTGTGGCCGTCCTCGGGGTAGGCGTCCATCCGGTCCAGGACGACCACCTGGGCACCGGCCCGGCACAACAGGGACGTGAGGTGGCTGCCGACCAGGCCGCCGCCTCCCGTCACGACGATGCGAGCATCGCGGAGCTTCTCCAACCGGGACTCGACGCTCTCACCGTCGTCGCTTCCGGCCTCGTTCAACGGCGCGTGCGATTCAGCGGACATAGGGGGTTCCCTCCGTGAAGACGGCGAACTCTCGAACACTCGCTCAAGCACAGCCACATGCTTCACTCGGAAGGTGGCGTGCCAGTCCAGCATCCTTGGGACACCAACCGTGACGCCAGTGCGAATTCGGCACTCTTGCCAGCCTCCGGCTCTATCCGTACTGTCCGGAATCGATGGCACCCGCAGTAGCAGATAGCGACACGAGTGCCACCAAGTCCCCCACACCCCACCAGAAAGAGGGAAACCACGTGACGCGCCATCAGCTCAGCGCGGTGGTCATGACCCACCCCAAGCGCCGGCGGGCCGCCGAGCAGATGGCCCTGACCGCACCTCCGGGCGCACTGCGCGTCGTCATGGACCCGGACCCGACCGGCACCCCGTCGGTGCTGCGCACGGCCCTCGCCGCCTGGGACTCCGTCGCGGACGGCGCCACCCATCAACTCGTGGTCCAGGACGACATGCTGTTGTCCGAATCGTTCTTCGAGCGGGTCGACCTGGCCATCGAGGCGATGCCGGACGCGGCACTGGCGCTCTTCGCCCTGTGGGACTCCCGCAACGGTGCCGCGGTCCGCTTCGGCGCCATGGCCGGTGCCCGCTGGGTCGGCGCGGTCAACGAGTACTTCCCGTGCGTCGCGATCGTACTGCCCCGGGCCGTCGCCGAAGGCTTCGTCCGCTACGGCCGCGCACGCCTCGGCGGCTGGCCCGACGACATTCTGATGCACCGTTATCTGACCGACCTCGGCGTCCCCCGCTACGTCTCCGTGCCCAACCTCGCCGAGCACCAGGACCAGGGCTCGATCTCGGGCAACGCCTTCCGCGGGCCGCGCCGCTCGGTCTGCTTCCTGCCCGACGACCGCCCCGGCGACGAGGGGCAGCGGCTGACCGACCTGAGCGTCCTGCCGTTCTTCAAGTACGGCGTCGCGCGCTGCGCGGTGCGGGTCGCGGGGCCCGGCCCCGAGCGCTGGCTGCACATGGACGGCGAGCAGTACCTGCGCGGCCTGGAGCTGCCCGGCTCGCTGTTCACGCCACCCGGGCCGGAGTCCGACGCACCCGACGTCCGGGGCACCTGGCTCACCGCCCTCGCCATGGGCCACGAGGCCGCCCGCCTCGGCCTGGACCCCGACGGCTCCGCACCGATGGTGCGGGCCGAGGTGTACGCCGAGGCGATCGCGACCACCGGGCCGGGCGGCATCAGCAACACCAGTACCGAGGAGCGGATCGCCGAACGCCGCGAGGTGCTGGCCGCGGTGGCGCACCGGGCACTGGCCGCCGGCCACGAGTTCGCCGGCCGGCCGGGTGCCCGCCGCCCCCCGCGGCCCGGCGGCCTCACCGTCCGCGGCGGCGCCTCACCGCTCGGCGAGCACCTCGTGCGCAGGATCACCGACCTGGCCGGGGACGGCCTGCCGGACGCCACGCTCGACCTGACCGGCCTGCGCGAGGGCGCTCCCGCACAGGAGTTGACGGTCCGTCTGCACCGCGACCCGCAGCCGTACACCCTCACCGTGGGCGAGGTCTACGGTCCCGGCTGCTCCCGCGACACCCTCATCGGCCGCATGGTGTGGGACGCCCTGCGCAGCCACCCGGTGACCGTCCACGGCAATCCCGACAGCGAGCTGCACCCCGTCTACGTGGACGACCTGGCCGACGCCGTCCTGGCGGTGCTCCGCTCCCGCCCGGCGCCCCGCGCCTTCACCGTCGCGGCCGAGAAGCCCACCACCCTCGCCGAACTGGCGAACGCCGTGCACGCCGCCGTCCGCCCGGTGCCGGTCCACACCAACCCCTCCCCCACCGAACCCCCCGCCCCGGCACCGCACTTCACCACCGCCCCCCGCCCACCCGCCTGGACGCCGGCGACCGAACCCGCGAAGGGCCTCCACGCCTTCTCCCAGTGGCTCGCCTACGAGGGGACCCTGCTCACCACCATGTGACCCACTACCCACCCCGGCGCACCCGCCCAGACAGCACCGACCCCCGCGCGTTCGGCGCTCCCGCACGCGTGCCTTGAGCGGGAGCGCCGGGAGCTCCGGGGCGGGCGCCGGTCCCCCGGCCGGTGCGGGCCCGGGTGACCCCTTCGACGCCCGGCCCGCGCCGTGGGTGCGGCCCCGTCACGGGCAGGTACCGCGGGCAGGTGGGTGCCATGGCCGCCGCGCGGGCGAGGGCCACGTCGTCGGATCGGGGAGGACCGGCGGCCACCGCGGTCCATCCCGGTCGGGGCCGAAGGTCCTGGCGGCAGTGCCTGCGGCTCACGCGTCGGGCACCACCGCCACCGGGCAGGCCGCGTGGTGCAGGACCGCGTGGGCGACCGGGCCGAGCAGGCCGATGCGGACGGTGGGGCGGCGTCCGAGCACCAGCAGTGCGGCCTTGGGCGACGCTTCCACCAGCACCGGCCCGGGCGCCATCCGCTCCGTCACCTCGACGACCTCGACGCCCGGATGAGCGGCCCGCCAGGGGGCGAGCGCGCGGGCCAGCAGCTCGGCCTCGGCGTCCCGCCCCCCGGCGGTCGGGCCTTCCGCCGCCGCGGTGGTGGCGTGCACGGCCCGCAGCGGGAGCCCAGCCCGTGCCGCCGCGGCGAACGCGAACTCCAGCGCCGCCTCGGCGGGGCGGCGGGCGTCCACGCCCACCACCAGGTGCTCGCGCTGGGCCGGCCCGGTCGGCTCGGCCGGGAGCACCACCGTCGGGCAGCCGGCCCGGGCCGCGAGGTACAGGGCGGTGGAACCGACCCGCAGCCCGGCGAAGCCGCCGTCGCCGCGCGCGCCGACCACCAGCAGCTCGGCGTCCTCGGCGGCGGCGCCGAGCGCCGAGGTGGCGACGTCCTGGACCTCCTCGGTGTGCAGCCGCACGGCGGGGTGGCGCCCGGCGAGGACCTGCCGCACCTCGTGCAGCAGGCCGCCCCCGTCGGACGGCAGCCCGGGGGCCGGGTGGGGCACGGCGTGCAGGGCGCGCAGCGGTCGGTCGCGCACCAGCGCGTCGCGCGCGGCCCAGTCGGCGGCCACCAGGCTCGCCTCGGAGGTGTCGACGCCGACGGTGACGGGCAGGTCCACGGTGGTTGTCTCCTCGATGACAGCCCCCCTGATGCTCGGTCAGGCCCCCGGGTCCAGTCTGCTACCTCGGGGAGGTCGATGCCGGGTTCGCGGATCCAGTCGTGGTGTCGGGCCGAGAAGCCGTTGTGGTCCTGGCGCCAGACGCGCGAGCGAGCAGGTGGTTGAGCGAGGGTCACCGCCGGGGCGCGAGGGCGAACAGGGCCGGTCGGCGCACGCCCGGACCGGTGGGACGGGACCTGTGGCCCTGTGTTCCCGGGCTGCCGGGCCCTGGGCCGCGGACCCCGGAAGGCGGAGGGTGATGACCGGCGTGGGCGAGCCGCCGGGCACGCCCCACGAGCGGGGGACTTCCCACCCCCGCCACGAGAACCGGAGCATTCCCATGAACAGCTACGTACTGGCCGGTGTCGACGGCTCGTCCGAGAGCACCGCCGCGGCGCGCTGGGCTGCCGCCGAAGCCGTCCGACGCGGTCTCGCCCTGCGCCTGGTCCATGTCCGGACCTGGTTGGACGACACCCACGGTGACCCCGGTCAGCCCGGCGACGTCCGCGCGCTGACCAGCCGGATGCTCTCGGACACCAGGCAGGCGGTCCTGGACGCCCACCCCGGTCTGGAGGTCGGGGCGGAGCTGATCGGGGACACCGACGCGGTCGAGCCGCTCGCCTCGGCGCTGGCCGGGGCGGCCGGCGGGGCGGAGCTGCTGGTCCTCGGTTCGCGGGGGCTCGGAGGCTTCACCGGCCTGCTGGTCGGATCGGTCGGCCTCGCCGTCGCCGGCCGGTGCGAGGTGCCCTCGGTCTTCGTCCGGGCCGGTGGATCCGAGCGGCCCGGCGGTTCCGGCCGACCCGAGGTGGTCGTCGGCGTCGACACCCGCGCCCCCTCCCGGGAGGTCGTCGAGTTCGCCTTCCGCGAGGCCGCCCGACGCGGAACGGTCCTGCGCGCCGTCCACGGCTGGGAGCCGCCGCCGGTCTGGGGCTACGCCGGCTGGGTCCCCCCGCTCGCCGAGGCGGAGCAGTTCCGGGCTATCGAGCGCGAGCTGCTCACGGTGGCGCTGGCCGACCGGCGGGAGGAGTTCCCGGAGGTCGAGGTGGTCGAGGACTGCCGGATCGGCACCGGCTCCTCCGCGCTGGTGGAGGCCTCCGCCGAGGCCTCGGTCGTGGTGGTCGGCCGCCGGCGGCACCCGCACCGCGCCGGCCTGCGGCTCGGCCCGGTCGCCCACGCCGTCCTGCACCACGCGCAGGCACCGGTCGTGATCGTGCCGCACGACTGACCGGCCGCCACGCGACGCGGCGGGCCCCACGGTCTCGTGGGGCCCACCGCGTCTTCCGCCGTTCCCTGCGGCCCGGGCTCCTCCCCGTCCCCGGCCCCCGGGAGAGCCGGGAGGGGAAGGAACGACAAGGACCGGGCCGGGGACGGTCGTCCGTCCCCGGCCCGGTCCGACGGGCTTCCGCACCCGCTACCCCCGGGCTTCGACCTTGAGGTCCTGGGTGCCGGGGGCGGCGTGGACCGTGGTTCCGGTGGTCCCGAGGAGGATGTCGAGGGCGTTGTCCAGCGGGCCGATGGCGGCCAGGCCCCCGGTCCGTTCGACGAACGCGGCGGCGGCCTCGGCCTTGGGCCGCATCGAGCCCTCGGGCAGATCCAGCGCACGCAGCCGCTCGGGGGTGGCGCTCACCAGCGGGCCGGGGTGGGCGGCGCCGTAGTGGGCGAACACATGGGTCACGTCGGTGAGGATCAGCAGGGCGTCGGCGTCAAGCTGCTCGGCGAGCAGGGCGGCAGTGAGGTCCTTGTCGACGACGGCCTCGGTTCCCCGGAGCAGGCCGGTGTCGCGGTCGCGGACGACCGGGACACCGCCGCCGCCCCCGCAGATCACCACCGCCGCGCCGGCCAGCAGGCGGCCGGCGAGGGGCGCTTCGAGGACCGCCCGCGGTGCGGGCGAGGGGACGACGCGGCGGTGGTGCGCGCCGTCCGGAGCGGTGGTCCAGCCGCGCTCGCGCTCCAGGGACCGGGCCCGCTGCTCGTCGAACTGCTGGCCGATGAACTTGGTGGGGTGGGCGAACGCCGGGTCGTGCGGGTCCACCTCGGTGTGGGTGACGAGGACGGCGACCTCCCGTCCCGGGAGCCGGTTCATCAGCTCCCGGGCGAGCAGGGTGCCGATCATGCCCTCGTCGGACCGGACCCGCGCCGCTCGCGAACGGCGGCCCCGCCCGGCACCCCTGGCACCCCCGGGGCGCGCGGCAGCGGGAGGGCCGCCGCCCCTTGCCTTGCACGGGAACGGCGGCCCTCCCCCGTCGACGGCCCACCGGCCGTCACGGATGGCTGACGGCTCAGAGGCGGGGGTCCACCAGGATCTTCACGGCCGTCTCGTTGTGGTGGATGAGGGTCTCGAAGCCTTCGCTGACGAGATCGTCCAGCCCGATGGTCCTGGTGATGAACGGCGCCAGGTCGATACGCCCCTCCTGCACGAGCTTGATGGTCTGCGGGTGGGAGTTGACGTAGGCGATCGTGCCGCGCAGGTCGACCTCCTTGAGGACCAGCTTCTGCATGTCGAGCGACGCCGGCTTGCCCCAGATCGAGATGACGGTGATGACGCCGCCCGGCTTCACGGCGTCGAACAGCGTGTCGAGGACGGCGTTGACGGACGTGGCCTCGAACGCGACGTCCGCGCCCCTGCCACCGGTGAGGCGCCGGACCTCCTCCGCGACATCGGTGACGGCGGGGTCGATGACGTGGTCGGCGACCTTGGCGTCCAGCGCCTTCTGCCGGCGCAGCGAGCTGAGCTCGGAGACCGCGACCTCGACGCCCATCGCCTTGAGCACCGCGCAGGTCAGCAGCCCGATGGGCCCGGCGCCACCCACGAGGGCGAAGTCGCCCGCCTTGGCACCCGAGCGCTCGAAGGCGTGGTACCCCACCGACAGCGGCTCGATGAGGGCCGCCTGGTCCAGCGGGACGTCGCCGACCGGGTGGACCCAGCGGCGCTCGACGGCGACCTTCTCGGCGAGCCCACCGCCGCGACCGCCCAGCCCGATGAAGTTCATGTCGGGCGAGAGGTGGTAGACCGGGTTGTTCTCACTGGTGTCGACATCCGGGCGCAGGATGTAGGGCTCGACGACCACGCGGTCGCCCGGCTTCAGGTCCTCGACGCCCTCGCCCACCGCGTAGACGACGCCGGACATCTCGTGGCCCAGGGTCACGGGGGCGGATTCGCCGGAGACCGGGTGCGGGTGCCCGGCCGGCGGTACGAAGATCGGCCCGTCGAGGTACTCGTGCAGGTCGGTGCCGCAGATCCCGCAGTAGGCGACGTCGATGCCGACCGTGCCCGGGCCGACCGTGGGCTCCGGAGTGTCTTCGATTCGGATGTCACCGCGGTCGTAGTAGCGCGCAGCCTTCATTTGAACTGTCCTCTTCACCTGTTGTGCTCACGGCCCGCATCGGGTCGTACCGTGCAGTGAGGCCTGCGCCTCACCAGGCGGATTTAAGTTGACTCTTAAACATTAACCCCGGCGGCGCGCACCGGCGCGGCGACACGCCCGGCACCGGGGCATCTCCGCAGCTCAGCGCTCGCGCCCGCGGGCCTTCAGCGGGAAGACTGGGAGCTCCGGGGCGTGCAGGCGGGCGCCGTCGTAGCCGTGGACCTCGCCGAAGCGGGTGCCGGTTTCCCAGTCCGTGCGGGCCTGGGTGATCTCTTCGCCGGTGCGGCCGATGAAGTTCCACCACATGACGAGCTTCTCGGCGAAGGGTTCGCCGCCGAGGAGGAGGAAGGTGGCGTCGGTGGTGGCGTGGAGGGGGAGGGTGCGGCGGCCGGTGCCGAGGTAGAGCATGGCGCCGGGGTCGAGGCGGACGGTGTCGACGTCGACGGTGCCGGACATGGTGAGGACGGCGTACTCGAAGTCGGGGTCCAGCGGCAGGCGCAGGTCGGTGCCGGCGGTGAGGGTGAGGTCGGCGCCTACGAGGGGGGTGTGGGTGGTGCCCGGGGAGGTGGCGCCGTCGAGGGTGCCGAGGATGACGGTGGCGGACAGGCCCGGGGCGGTGACCGTGGGCAGGTCGGGGTGGTGTTCGAAGGCGGGTTCGCGGTGGCGGTGGGCGTCGGGCAGGGCGACCCAGAGCTGGGCGCCGTGCAGGTAGCGGGCGTGCGGGCGCGGGGACTCCTCGGAGTGGGAGATCGCCCGTCCGGAGGTCATCAGGCCCAGCTCGCGCGGGCGCACGGTCTGCAGGCTGCCCAGGCTGTCGCGGTGCAGCACCTCGCCGGCATGCAGCCAGCTCACCGTCTGCAGGCCCATGTGCGGGTGCGGGGGCACCTGCATGCCCGGCTCGTCCGCGATGTCGTCCGGACCGTAGTGGTCCACGAAGCACCACGCCCCCACCATCCGCCGGCCCAGGTTCGGCAGGAGACGGCGCACGACGGTGCTCTCGCCGAGCGGCACCCGGCGGGCGGTCAGCAGGTCGCGGACCGGTCCGGTGCCGGGCTCGCCGCCGCAGGTGGTCGGGGCGGGCTTGACGTCGAGGTTGCTCATGGGGCGGTCACCGCCGTGTGCGTCGGGCCGGTGAGGGGTGGCAGGGCCCGCCCCTCCCCGGCCGGAGGGGTCGTCGCAACGATCCTCCTCCAGGGCCCGGCGATCCTCCAGCCGGGACCGCCCGGCCGGGCCCCCTCGGCCTCAGTGCGCGCAGGCCCAGTCGGCACCGGCGCTCGCGCCCTCGGCGAGCGTGCGCAGCTTGGCGACCGCCTCCGCCGGGTCCTCGGCGCCGTACACCGCCGAGCCGGCGACGAAGACGTCCGCGCCGGCCTCGGCGCAGCGCTCGATGGTGCTCGCCGACACACCGCCGTCGACCTGGAGCCACAGCTCCAGCCCGTGCTTGGCGATCAGCTGCCTGGTCCGGCGGATCTTCGGCAGCATGATGTCCAGGAACGCCTGGCCGCCGAAGCCCGGCTCGACGGTCATGATCAGCAGCATGTCCAGCTCGGGCAGCAGGTCCTCGTAGGGCTCGATCGGCGTGGCCGGCTTGAGCGCCATCGACGCGCGGGCGCCCTTGGCCCGGATCTCGCGGGCGAGCCGGACGGGCGCGGCGGCGGCCTCGACGTGGAAGGTCACCGAGCCGGCGCCCGCCTCCACGTACTGGGGGGCCCAGCGGTCCGGGTCCTCGATCATGAGGTGGCAGTCGAGCGGGATGTCGGTGGCCCGGGCCAGCGACTCGACGACCGGGACGCCGAGCGTCAGGTTGGGCACGAAGTGGTTGTCCATCACGTCGACGTGCAGCCAGTCCGAGCCCCGCACGGCCTCGGCCTCCTGGGCGAGCCGGGCGAAGTCCGCGGACAGGATGCTGGGATTGATCTGCGCCATGGGGCCTGTTACCTCTTCTGCCTTCTTGCCAACGTACCGACGTACCGACATACCGACGGGCCAACGTACCGAGGGATCGGGCGTGCGCGGGGGCGCACCCCGGCCATCATCTCGTGCGCCGTCGGCCACGTGTCACCACCGAGACCTCCGCGTGACCGTCATCACACCCCGGGCAGGGTTATGGTGACCGCCGCCGTGGTCATCAGCCTCTACGAGAACACTCGTACGGCGCGCCAGTCCCTCCCCGAGGAAGGTTCCCCTTTGGCCGATCTCGTCCATCCCGCCCGGGCCCTGTGGTGGCTCTTCGAGCCGGTGCACGCCGTCACCTACTTCACCCCGGAGGGCCTCGGCGCCTTCGAGGACGTGGGCCTGCGCGGGGTCGCGCGCAGCTACTTCGCCGGCCGCGCCGCCCCGCTCGGCCCGGTGGACGCGCCACCCGTGATCGCCGCCTTCTTCAACTTCGCGCCCGCCCCGATCGAGCGCGCCCTGCCGGCGATCTGGAAGCTCGCCGACCCGGACACCGCGCTCGCCGCCAGGGCCGCCGGCGCCTCGGCGGCCCTGGCGCGGCTGCTGGAGCACGTCGACCGGGCGCAGATCGAGCTGGCGACCGACCTCCTGGAGGACGCCGTCACCCGGCTGGACTGCGCCGGGCGGGTCCTGGCCGCCGCCAACGCCGCCCTCCCCCGCCCGTCCGACCTGCACGGCCGGCTCTGGCAGGCCGCCACCGTGATGCGCGAGCACCGCGGCGACGGCCACATCGCAGCCCTGGTCTCGGCGGGGCTGGACGGCTGCGAGGCGCTGGTCGTGCGCTGCGCCCTGGACGTGCGGCGCGAGGCGCTGCAGCCGATGCGCGGGTGGACCGACGCCGAGTGGGACGCGGCCGCCGCCCGGCTGACCGAACGCGGCTGGCTCACCGAGCGCGGCACCATCACCGAGTGCGGCCGGATGCGCCACCAGTCCCTGGAGGCGGCGACCGACCTCGCCGCCGCCCGGGTCTGGGAGGACCACCCGCGCGCCGAACTCGACCGGCTCGCCGCCGCCCTCAAGCCGATCTCGGCGCTCTGTCGCACGGCCCTGCCGCCGATCAACCCGATCGGCCTCCCGGCGACCACCACCGCCTGACGTTCCCGGCCGGTCACCGTCCCCGCCCGTCCGGTGGCGGGGACGGTGACCGGCCGGCTACTCGGCCGCCGCCGGCCCCGGCGCCCGCCCCTCCGCTTCCGAGCGGAAGGCGAACCGCTGCGCGGCGCTCCGCCCGCGGCGCTCCACCGGCAGCACCCCGGCCGCGCCCGCGAGCCCGAACGGCGGCATGTCGAAGTACACGCTCTCGTACGACCCCTCCGGTACGACGTACGTCTCGTGCCAGAGGCCGACCCGCCCGCGCAGCCGGCCCTCCTTGAGCTTCCTGTTGGCGATCTTCCACACCCGGTGGTGGAAGGCGTCCGGAGCGCTCGCGTACCGGTACAACTTCTCCTTGGACTCCCAGTACTGGACGACGTAGTAGGTGCGCGGCGAGGCGGTCAGCAGGACCTTGCCGCGCAGGCCGCGCTCCGGTTCCTTCGCCAGGTCGCGCAGCATCCGGAACATCGCCAGCATCACCGGCACCCACTGGTGGACGGCCCAGAACCGGTTGATCCGCATCCCGATGAGCAGGACGACGATGTCCCCGGTGGCGGCCGCGGTGGTGAAGCCCGGAGTCGGTTTCGCGAACACGTCTGCCCCCAGCCTGTCGGCGCTTCCGGCCCTCCCGCCACTTTGGCTACTCGCGGGTAGAGGCCGATGTGAGCGGTGATTACACCAGCGCGGACAGAACCGGTCAAGCTTTCGCGCAGGCGAAGTCACCTTCGCTCAAGACGTGTTGGCGAAGCCCCGGGAGTGCCGGTCGAGCAGCACCCCGACCCTCAGGTCGCGCAGCGGCCGGCGCCGCCCCAGTCATCGGCCTCAGGCCGACCCCTGCACCGATCCCTGGACCGGGGCGCCCCACCACCGGGTCAACGCGGCGTCCAACTCCTGCTGGTCGTCGCCGGTCCAGGCCACATGGCCGTCCGGCCGCAGCAGCAGCGCGGGCGCGTCCACCTCCGCGCCCTCACCGTCCACGTGGTCGACGTGGTCCGCCCAGCCGTCGAGGGAGAGCCGTCCGCCGGTGCGGTCGAGGAGCAACCCGCGGCCGCCGTGCATCAGTTGGTACAGCCTGCGGTCCCCCGAGAGCCGGACGTCCCGCAGCCGCCGGCCGACGAGTTCGACATCCCCGCCGCGCCCGACGCCGCTCGCGCCGCCGAGGTCGTAGCGCAGGTCGACGGCGGTGATCATCCCGGTCACGTAGCGGTTGACCTCCTCGATCTCCATCAGCCGCGTGAACAGCTCCCGCAACGCGGTCGGCCCCGACGCGCTGCCGAGCAGGGTCATCTGCGCGCGGGTGTTGCTCAGCACGCGGGCCCCGACCGGGTGACGTTCGGCGTGGTAGCTGTCCAGCAGCCCCTCCGGCGCCCAGCCGGTGACCTCGGCGGCGAGCTTCCAGCCGAGGTTGAACGCGTCCTGCACACCGAGGTTGAGGCCCTGCCCGCCGGTCGGCGGGTGGATGTGCGCGGCGTCGCCGGCCAGCAGCACCCGGCCGACCCGGTAGCGCTCGGCCTGCCGGGTGGCGTCGCCGAACCGGGAGAGCCAATGCGCCGTGTGGGCGCCGAAGTCGGTGCCCGCGACGGCGCGCAGCCGCCCCTTGAAGTCCTCCAGCGTCGGCGGCGTCGCCCGGTCCTCGGCGACGCCGGCCGCCGGTACGATCACCCGCGCGACCCCTGGCCGGCCGTCCACGTCGGGTGCCACGCCGAACCGCAGCTCGGTGCGGCGCACCCGCTCCACCACGGCGGCCACCTCCGCCGGCTCCGCGGACAGTTCCAGGTCGCCGATCAGCGTCTCGACCGTGGCGGGCTCGCCGGGGAAGCCCACGCCGAGCGCCTTGCGCACCGTGCTGCGCCCGCCGTCGCAGCCGACGACGTAGCGCGAGCGCAGCCGCGTGCCGTCCGCCAGTTCGACGCTCACGCCCTCCGCGTCCTGACTCAGGCCGGTGACCTCGTACCCGCGCCTGATCCCGGCCCCGAGTTCGAGGGCGCGCTCCTCCAGCAGCCGCTCGGTGACCGCCTGCGGGGTGGCCAGCCCGTACGGGTGGGCGGTGTCCAGACTGTCCGGCCAGGGCGCCATGACGCCACCGAACAGCCCGCCCACCCGGAACTTCTCGCTCACCGCGAGGAACCGCTCCAGCAGTCCGCGCTGATCCATGATCTCCACGCTGCGCGCGTGCAACCCGCGGCCGCGCGACTCCCCGCCCCGCTCCGCCCGCCGCTCCAGCACGACCACACCGACCCCGTGCAGCCGCAGCTCGCAGGCCAGCATCAGCCCGGTCGGCCCGCCACCGACCACGATCACATCCAGGATCCCATCCAGCACCGAAGGCCCCGTTCCGTCGTTCCCACGCATCCGCCGACCGGGGCAGAACGTCATGGACTCCGCAATTCCCACCGAATCCCGCCGTTCCGCCCCATCTCGGCCCAGGGCGACGATTCTGCGCCTCCCCCACCCCCTTGCCGCAAGGCCCCCCGTGCGCTATACGTTGAGAGTGGCGGTGAGTGGACACTCCTCCCGTCGTCGACCTCCCCCCTTCCGCATCCGGCACACGTGTGCCCGCTTCTCGTCTCGGCGAGAACCGGGAAGCGGGCACACGTGCGTCCGTCTCCCTCGTCCGCCGCTCCTACCAGGCGTAGTCCTCCGGCGCGGGCTTGTGGCCCGGGAAGAGGGTGTCGAGGCGGGCGAGGACCTCGTCGTCGAGCTTGATGTCCAGGGCGTGGACGGCGGCGTCGAGGTGGGCGGCGGTGCGCGGACCGACGATCGGCGCGGTGACGGCGGGACGCGAGAGCAGCCAGGCCAGGGCCAGGTCGGCGGGGTGCTCGCCGAGTTCGTCGGCGAGGTCCTCGTAGGCCTGGATACGGGACCGGTTGGCCTCCAGGATCTCGCCGGCGTGGGGCATCGCGCCCCGGACGAGACGGCCCTCGCGCTCCTTGCGCAGGGCGCCGCTGAGCACGCCGCTGCGCAGCGGGGACCACGGGAGCAGCCCGAGCCCGTAGTGCTCGACGGCGGGGACGACCTCCAGTTCGACGGCGCGGTCGAGCAGGTTGTAGAGGGACTGCTCGCTGACCAGGCCGAGGAAGTTGCGGCTGCGGGCGGCCTCCTGGGCCCGGGCGATGTGCCAGCCGGCGAAGTTGCTGGAGCCGACGTAGATGATCTTGCCCTGGGCGACCAGGACCTCCATCGCCTGCCAGATCTCCTCCCAGGGCGTGTCCCGGTCGATGTGGTGCATCTGGTAGAGGTCGATGTGGTCGGTGCCGAGACGGCGCAGACTGGCCTCGACGGCGCGGCGGATGGCGAGGGCGGAGAGCCGACCCTCGTTCGGCCAGTCCCCCATCGGGGCGTAGGCCTTGGTGGCGAGCACGGTGCGCTCGCGGCGGCCGTCGCCCTTGGCGAACCAGCGGCCGATGATCTCCTCCGTGTGACCCCTGTGGCCCCCGTTGACGGTGCGGCCGTAACTGTTGGAGGTGTCGAAGAAGTTGATGCCCAGCTCGTGGGCGCTGTCCATGATCAGGTGGGCGTCCGACTCCTCCGTGTGCGGGCCGAAGTTCATGGTGCCCAGGCAGAGTCGGGAGACGGTGAGGCCGGTGCGGCCGAGGTGGGTGAACTCCATGGGGCCACCCTGAGCCGCACCGGCCGTGCTGTCCAGCACATTTCGCCCCGTGGGGCGCGGGTCGCACTGGCCCCGGCGGTTTGCCTGCCCGTCAGCTCCCGCGGGTGCCGTGGGTGGCGAACTTCCGTACCGCGAGCGGACCGCAGAGCAGCAGCAGGAGCCCGCACCAGAGCAGGGTGGCCGGAGCCGCGTGCTGCATCGGCCAGGCGGCCGACGGGGCCGACGGGTTGCCGAACAGCTCACGCCCGGCCTGCACGACGGCGCTCATCGGGTTCCAGTCGGCGAGCGCGGCCAGCCAGCCGGGCATGCCGCCGGTGGGCACGAAGGCATTGGTGACCATCGCCAATGGGATGACGGCCACGGCCAGTTGTCCGGCCGCCTCCTCCTTGCCGACGGCCAGGCCGAGCAGCAGGCCGACCCAGGTCATGGTGAACCGGAAGACCAGCAGCAGGCCGAACGCCGCCGCGGCGTCGGCGAGTGAACCGCGGACCCGCCAGCCGACGGTCAGCCCGACCCCCGCCAGCAGCGCCAGCACCACCACGCTGACCAGCAGGTCGGCGAGGGTCTGGCCGAGCAGCAGGCCGGTGCGGGAGACCGGCATCGAGCGGAGCCGGTCGGTGACGCCGCGCCCGACGTCGCGGGCGGCGCCGACCATGGTGGGCATGATGCCGTTGACGGCCACCATGGCGAACAGGCCGGGCATCAGGAACTCCCGGTAGCCGCCGCCGGCACCGGCCCCGGAGGCACCGGACATGCCCGCCGCGTCGGGGACGGCAACCGCGCTGCCGAACACGTAGCCGAACACCACCACCATCACCACGGGGACGCCCAGCGAGGCGGCCAGCAGTCCGGGCGAGCGGCGGTAGGCGAGCAGGACCCGGAGCATCGAGGTCCAGGTGTCGCCGATCAGGCGCGCGGGTGCGGACATCAGGCGGCCCTCCCCGCGACATCGGCACCGTCCGGGACACCGTCCGTGCGCCCGGTGAGCGCGAGGAAGACGTCGTCCAGCGAGGGCGTCCGCAGCGCGGCGTCCCGCGCGACCACGCCCACCGCGTCCAACTCCCTGACCAGTCTGGGCAGCGGCACCTCCACCCCGGGCCGGGAGACCACCTCGACCGTCCGCTCCTGCTCGTCCACCACGACGTCGCCGGTCCCGGCGAGCGCCGCCAGCACCACAGCGGCCCGGCCGAGTTGCTCGGCGTCGGCGAGGGTGACCGAGACCCGGGTGCCGATGGACGCCTTCAGCCGCTGCGGCGGGCCGGTGGCGATCGCGGCGCCCTGGTCGACGACCACGACGGTGTCGGCCAGCCGGTCGGCCTCCTCCAGGTACTGGGTGGTGAGCAGCACCGTGGTGCCGGTGGCGGCCAACTCCCGCACCGTGTCCCAGATCTGCTGCCGGCTGCGCGGGTCCAGGCCGGTGGTGGGCTCGTCGAGGAAGAGCACCGGCGGCGCCGTCACCAGGCTGGCGACGAGGTCGAGGCGTCGGCGCATGCCGCCGGAGTAGGTGCGGACCGGGCGGTCGGCGGCCTCGGCGAGCCCGAAGCGGTCGAGGAGTTCCCCCGCGCGGGCCCGGGCTCCTGCGGCGCCGAGGCGGTGCAGCCGGCCGAACAGGTGCAGGTTGTCGCGCCCGGTGAGGCCCTCGTCGACGGCGGCGTGCTGGCCGGCCAGGCCGATGCTGCGGCGCACGGCGTCGGGGTCGCGCGCCACGTCGTGGCCGGCCACCCGGGCGGTGCCGCGGTCGGGGGCGACCAGGGTGGCGAGGACGCGCACGGCGGTGGTCTTGCCCGCGCCGTTGGGGCCGAGCAGGCCGCAAACGGTGCCGGCTGGGACGGTCAGGTCGAGCCCGCGCAGGGCCCGGGTCGCGCCGAAGCGTTTCTCCACGCCCGCCATCTCGATGGCGGCGACGGCGGCCGAACGGTTCTTCCGGACGGTGTCGGACATGGCTCTGCCCACTCCCCTCACTAGGTACAGCGTACGTAGAAGCACCTGCGAGCGCATCGTACTACGTACGCCGTACGTATCTAAGATGGGAAACCGAGGTGATCAACCAGTGCCGTCGAGCAAGCCCCCGAACAACAGCTCCACCCCCACCCCGCATCCCGGTGAGGCTCCGGAGCTGATCTGGCTGCGCCCCGAGCGCACCGGCCGCGGCCCCCGCCCGGCCCACAGCCGGACCTCGATCGCCGCCGCCGCCGTCACCATCGCCGACGCGGAGGGCCTCGACGCGGTCTCCATGCGCCGGGTCGCCGCGGCGCTCGGCGCGGGCACCATGTCGCTCTACAACTATGTGCCGAAGAAGGAGCACCTGCTCGACCTCATGCTCGACGCCGTCGCCGACGAGTACGACTACACCGCCCTCGCCCCGACCGGCGACTGCCGCACCGACCTGCGCCGCCTCGCCCACGAGCAGCTCGCCGTCCTGCGCCGCCACCCCTGGGCCCCCGCCCTGGTGATCGCCCGCCCCGGCCTCGGCCCCAACGCCCTGCGCTACACCGACCACTTCCTCGCCGTCACCGAGCCCAGCGGCCTGGACGGCGCCGCCCGCCTGGAGGCGCTCGCCCTGCTCAACGGCTTCATCTGCCAGTACGCGCAGTACGAGCGCACGGCGGCGGCCGGCGCCAAGTGGCAGGCGGAGCTGGCCGGTTACCTCGGCCGCGCCGCCGCGAGCGGCCAGTACCCGCACCTGGCCGCCGCGTTCGCCACCGCGGCGCCCCCGTCCGGGGGGCCCGACGCCGCCTTCGACCGCACGCTCGACCGCGTCATCACCGCCGCCCTGGCGCCACTGGCACCGTCCTGATCACCGGCTTCACGGGCTTCACGCCGTCAAAATCGTTTCCCCCGGACCCCGACCTCCCCCTACCGTGACCCGGTCGACGATCGCGCGCTCAGGAAATCAGGAGAAGGACACCGCCATGCAGACCGACCACCACGGCTGGGCCGACGAGGGCTTCGGCGCCGTCGCCGACACCTTCGCGCGCAACTTCTCAGACTTCCCCGAACTCGGCGCCGCCGTCACCGTCCACGCGGGCGGGCGCAAGGTGGTCGAGCTGTGGGGCGGCGTCGCGGACGAACGCACCGGCCGCCCCTGGCAGGCGGACACCGTCGTGCCGGTCTTCTCCTGCGCCAAGGCACTCGTCTCCCTCTCCGCCCACCTGCTCGCCCAGCAGGGCCGCCTCGACCTGGACGCGCCGATCGCCCGCTACTGGCCCGAGTTCGCGAGGAACGGCAAGCAGGCGATCACCACCCGTATGGTGCTGGCCCACCGCGCCGGCATCCCGGCCCTCGACGCGCCCCTCACCTTCGCCGAGGTCGCCGCCTGGACGCCGGTCATCCGCGCCATCGAGAACCAGAAGCCCCTCTGGGAACCGGACACCACCCACGAGTACCACGGCCACGTCTTCGGCTTCGCCATCGGCGAGGTGATCCGCCGCATCACCGGCCTCACCCCGGGGAAGTTCTTCCACCGCACCTTCGCCTCGCCCCTCGTCCTGGACGCCTGGCTCGGCCTGCCCGCCGCCGAACTCCCCCGCCTGGCCCGCCTCTCCGAGGCCGACGGCCGCCGCCCGATGCCCGGCCCCGAGCACCTGCTCACCCGCATCGTCACGATGAACGGCGCCCTCGTCTTCCCCGGCCTCGACGCCCCGCACGGCTGGAACGACCCTGACCTGCACGCCGTCGAACTCCCCGGCGCGGGCGCCGTCGCCTCCGCCACCGCCCTCTCCACCCTCCTCGCCGCCACCGTCACCGGCCTCGCCGACGCCCCGCCCCTGCTCACTCCGGCCACCCTCGCCGACGCCACCCGCGAACTCTCCTCCGGCCCCGGCTACCTGGGCTTCGACCTCGGCGCCCGCTGGTCCTCCGGCTTCCTCCTCCCCTCCCCCACCCTCCGCCCCATGCTTAGCCCCCACAGCTTCGGCAACGACGGCGCCGGCGGCCAGTTCACCTTCGCCGACCCCCACCACGGCATCACCTTCGCCTACACCGCCAACCGCATGATCGGCCACGCCGACCCCCGCGCCAACAACCTCATTGACGCCGTCCGCACCTCCCTCGCCGCCTGACCTGCCACCCGACTCGACATCAGATCTGCTGCACGGCCCCGAGGATCTGCATCATGATTCCCTCAGAAGCTCCTTCACCGGCGAAGGCTCCATGCTGAATCCCAGCTTCTCGATGCCTCCGCCGTACACACCGATCGACGCCCAGAACGTGCACGTTCCACCGCCGTCCTTGCGCACCGCCTCGACCCGGACACCCCGGCCGGCATCGGGCTCGAACTCCTTCTCCCAGGTTCCGTCCAATTCGATCAGCAGATCATCCGGCCTGTACCGACTTCCGCCACAGACACCGGCCGGAAGGGACGACCTGCCGATCTCGCCGCCTTTTCGGAGTTCCAGGAAATACGGCCCGCTGCGCCATGTTCCTTCCGGCTTGGTGCGATCCGCCGTGGCCAGGAGCCACCCAGCGACAGCCAGCACCCCCGTCCCGGCCAGGCCCGCGAGCACCACGCTCGACCACTTCATTCGAACAGCCACTTGCTCTCCCCTCCCCGAACTCGACCACACCCGCAGCCGCCCTGCTCAGTCCCCGCAGGATCTCGCCTTCCCCCAACTACCCGCCCCCCGGCACCCGACTCGGCGAACGCACAACGGCCGTGGGCCCTGGCCGAAGCCAGGGCCCGCGGCCCAGGGATGAAGTGCCTCAATCCCCCGTCCGTCACCGTCGAGTCAGGTCGTGCGCTCCGGCTGAAGGGTCCAGCGCTGGTTGTCCTGGAGTCCGGGGCAGTCCCAGATGCCCAGGCGCGTTCCCTGCTCGGTCGCCCATCCCGGCAGTTCGAGGCACTTGCCGCCAGGGCTGTCGCCATTGACGGTACCGGGGATGAACAGGCGGCCGTCAGGTCGCATGCTCCACTTCTGCCCGGCGGCGCCAGTGCAGAGGGAGAAGACGGCCCGCGTCCCGTTGTCCAGGGCGTTGTCACGGGTGGAGAGGCAGAAGCTGCCGCTGCGCACGGTACCGTCGCTCGCGAAGTTGAACCTCTGATTGGGGGTCTGCCAGCAGGAGAAGACGCCAAGTTCGGCGCCCTCACGCGCGCCGCCGAGGGCGTCGGCGCAGAGCCAGTCGACCTGGGCGGAATGTATGGAGACGCTGGCGTCCGCGTAGCCGGCGAAGGCCCAGGAGCCGAAGCCGTCTACCCGCCCGGTGGTGCCGGTGCTGCTGGAGCCGGGGAAGATGGCGAGGGCGTTGGTGATGTCGATGGTCCAGAGGTCGGCGTAGCCGTCGTTGTTGAGGTCGCCGGCGCCGATGAGCGGGTGGGTGTCGGCCTTGAGCGCGGCGCCGGTGCCCAGCAGCTTCTTCTTGCCGAGGCCGGGGATGAGGTAGCGGTTCGTACAGGCGGATCCGACGAGCCTCCGCCCGACTCCCGCCCATCTCCGTGCCCCCACCCGCAGGCCGAACGACGCGTCAGCATAGCGGGGCGCGCGGTGTGGGGTTCGCGCCCCCGGGTGGGGTCAGGTGAGGGCGTGGGGGAGGGTGGTGCGGACCCATTGCTCGGGTTCGGAGAGGTGCGGAGCGTGACCGGCCTGGGGGTAGACGTGGCGGTCGGGCTTGGGGAGGGAGAGGTCGATCAGGTCGAGGATTTCGCCGTACATCAGTTCGCTGTCGTCGCTCTGGGTGAGGAGGACACGTTCGGTGAAGCGGTTGAGGGCCGTGAGGTCGAGGTCGAGGGCGTCCGGGTCGCGCAGTTCGTCGAGGTAGGTGGGCGCGTTGCGGATGAAGGTGTGGCGGACCGGCGCGGGGAGTTGTTCCCACGCCCCCGGGCCGAGGGCGATGGTGTCAACGTAGCGCTCGGCGCCGGCCGCTGATTCGGCCTGTTCGAGGAGTTCGCGGACGGCCGAGATCCGTTCGGCGAAGGCGACGCCGAGGGGTCGCAGCTCCGGGTCGGCGAGCAGGGTACCGGTCGCGGGCGGTTCGTGGACGGCCAGGCCGCGCAGCAGGTCGGGCCGGGCGGCGGCGAGGCGGAGGGCGATCAGGCCGCCGTAGGAGTCGCCGCAGACATAGGCCGGCGCGAGGCCCAGGCCGACGATCAGACCGGCCAGGTCGGCGGCGTCCTCGTACACGGAACCCTGGGTGAGCAGGTCGTCGCTGCGGCTGTGCCCGCGCCGGTCGTAGGCGACGGCGGTGGTCTCCTCGGCGAGCCCCGGCAGCACACGCGCCCAGCTGTCGGCGTCCGTCCAGGACCCGTGCACCAGCACCAGCCCCGGCCCCGCGCCCCGGGTCTCGTAGTACAACGACACCCCGTTCACCCTGATCTCGGCCATCGCGAGCCTCCCGACCTCGGTCGTGCACCGACAACGCCCCACCCACCAGCCTGACACACCCCTGCCACACCGGTCGGATGAGCGGATGGAAGCATCGGGGCAGTTACGGAGGGCAGCGACCCGGCGGACTGGCGTCGGTGTCGAGCAGCACGCGGACCCACACCCGCTTGCCGGTTCCACGGCGGACGATGACACCGAAGTCGAGGGCGAGTTGGCGGACGAGTTCGATGCCGCGCCCGCCTTCGTTGAAGCGGCGCGGCCGGCGCTCCTGGAGCGGGAGGTCGTGCCGCGGGTCCCAGACTTCGAGCCGGCAGTCGCCGTCGAACTCCTGGAGGTAGAGCCGCACTTCGCCGTACCCCTGGCAAGCGTGGACGACGGCGTTGGTGACCAGCTCGGAGGCGATGAGGACGAGGTCGTCGACCCGTTCCCCGGCCCACCCCCAGGCGGTGAGCTGGTCGCGGATGCGGCGGCGGGCGACCCGCACCGAGGTGCCGTGCTCGGTGAGGGAGGTCTCCCAGGTGCGGAGGACGGGTCTGCGCAAGGCGGACATGGCAGGGCCCCTTCTGGAGCGTGTCCATTCGGTCACGTTGAGTGTGAATCCTTGTGAATCGAAAACACAAGAGAACGCCTTAGAAAATCGGTGGATCTTGAAACCGGCTTGAGTCCCGGCGCTACGTGCGGCAAGACTGGGCATCAACATCCGAAGGGAGGGCCCCACTTGACCACCGACCTCTCCACGATCCGGCAGATCAGACTCGGCGACGAACTGCGAGCCCTGCGGCTGGAGCAGAACAAGAAGCTCCTGGAGGTCACAAGCGGTCTGGATGGCTGGAGCGCCGCCCGTCTCAGCAAGATGGAGCGAGCCGACCAGCCCGTCGGCCCCAAGGACCTCGCGACGCTCCTCGACTACTACGGAGTCGTCGGCGCGGACCGGGAGTACTACGAGAACCTCCTCGGCAGCGGCCCGCCGAAGCAGTGGTGGCGGAACCTGGACTACGCGGAGGCGATCACGCCGGCCTTCGCGGAGTACCTGGCGCTCGAAGCCGAGGCCGCGTACATGTTGAACTACTTCCCGGCCGGGTTCCCGGGCCTGATCCAGACCGAGGGGTACGCCAAGGAGATGATCGCCGCCGGGCTCGACTCCCCGAACGAGGAGCGTGTCGAGGCCGGGGCCGAGGTCCGGATCCTTCGCCAGCGTCGGCTCACCGAGGCTCCGACCCTCGCGTTGGAGGCCTACTTCGGTGAAGTCGCGCTGCTGATCGCGGGCGATCGGGCGGTCATGGTGGAACAGCTCCGCCACGCCGTCGAGGTCGCTCAACTGCCCAACGTCACGCTCCGCATGGTGCCGCTGAGCGCAGGACGACCAGGCGTTCTCTCCTCGGGCCTCACCCTCCTCCGATTCCCGGGCGACCCCGAAAACGGCTTCGTATTCATCGAAGCCGTCGGCGGTATGCTCCCGCGTAGGACGGGACGCGACGTACGCCGGGCCGAACGCGCCATCGGCCGTGTCAAGCAGAACTCGTTGTCCCCCGAGGACACCATCACCGCCCTTGAACGCAAGTTGGAAGAGCTGACGTGAGCCAGACGCACGACCCCTACGACCACAACCCTGCTGACGCCGACTGGTCCAAGTCCCCTTTCTCCGGTGACGGCAACGGCGACTGCGTGATCATCGCCCGCTTCCCCAACGGCGACGTCTGGCTCGGTGACGACAAGGACCCCGGCCGGCCCCACCTCGCGTTCGACCACGCCGAGTGGGCCGCGTTCGTCAAGGCGATCGAGAGCCGCTCCCCCAACTTCACCGCCTGATCCGCCTGATCCACCTGATCCGCCAGAGCGCCAGAGCGCCAGAGCGCCGGAGTGGGAAGTCGGACCCGCCGACTTCCCACTCCCCCACCGGCTCGCCCTACTCGCCGCCGAGCGCCTTGCCGTAGACCGCCGAGCCGCGACGCACCGTCATGCCCACACGCTGGTACAACGACAGCGCGCCAGTCTCCGAGTGCGTCCACAGCGTGCACGTCCGGCGGCCCCGGCGGTAGAAGGCCCGGAACGACGTCTGCAACAGCAAACGGGCGATCCCCTGGTTCCGGTGGTCCTTCCGGACGGCGACCCGCTCGACGTAACCCTCGCCGGTGTCCGGGACGTTCAGCGACAGCACCGCACCGACCATCTCGTCACCGGCGAACGCCACCGCCGAGAGCTCCGACTCGAACGTGTCGAGCTCGACGGTGTGCCGGGCCCACTCCTCGTAGGACTTCCGCCGCTTCTGCCACTCGTCGAACGCGTCCTCGGTGAGCCGGTACGCGGCCCGTTCGTCGCCGGGCCGGAAGGGCCGCACGGTGATCCCCGGCGGCGGGCCGGGCAGCACGGGTTCGGCGGACATCTCGATCTCCAGCAGCCACTGGGTGACGAACGGCTCGTACCCCCGCGACCGCAGCAGCTCCACCGCCGCCCGGTCGCCGTCCGCGAGCGTCTGGCTGAGCCGTTCACCGCCCATCTGCCGTGCCCGCGCCTCGGCCCAGTCGAGCAGGGCGCTGCCCAGCCCCCTCCCCCGGTGGTCGGGGTGGACGTCGACCGCGCTGCGTCGGCCGCAGTGCACCCAGGCCCGGCCGACGAGGCGTTCGGCCGTGTCGTACACCAGCAGCGTGTCGACGGCCGGGTCGAGGCCGGGCAGGGTGAGGTCCGCGGCTATGCGGTCGGATTCGGTGTCGGGGCGGCCCAGGAGTTCGCGCTCGCGGGCGGCGACCAACTGGTAGATCGCGTCGGCGTCGGCGACGGTCGCCGCGCGCAGCTCGTAGGAATCCGGGAACGACGAGGAGAAGGACAGATCAGCCATGACGTGACTCTGCGCCAACCGAACTCGCCCTGTCGACCGACTTACCCTCCTCGGAGCGCGGAAAGTCGGCCCCGCCGACTTCCCACTCCGGCACTCCGGCCGGCCGTGACCTGCTCACCGGCCGGTCGTTGCGCCGGACGTGAAGACGACCCGAGCCCTCGCCCTCCTCGCGACCGCCCTGTTCACCACCGCTCTTGCGGGCACCGCCAACGCCGTCGCCCCCATCGCCCCGGCCACCGAGGCGAGTCTGCGGCTCACGGTGGCGCACGGCGCGACGCCCGGCGCCGGCATGCCGCACGTCGTCACCCTCGACTGCCCGCCGGACGGCGCCACCACCCACCCCGACCCGATCACCGCCTGCCGGCTGCTCGACTCCGTCAACGGCGACCTCGAACAACTGAACGTCAACCCCGGCGTCTGCAACGACCTCTACGACCCGTACACCGCGACCGCCACCGGCGTGTACCGGGGGCGGCAGCTCTCCTTCCAGCACACCTACGGCAACCACTGCGTCCTGCAACGCACCGCCGGCGCGTTCTTCGACTTCTGACCCGACCCCGCCGACGGCCGGGGACGGCGATCTGGGATGCTCTCCCCGGCCATGGATCGCACAGAGAGCGGGGGGACGGGGCATGGAGAACGGGGAGATCGGGGCGCTCCTGCGGGAGCGGAACGCGCGGGCGTGGCGGCGGGCCGAGGGCTCGTGGGGCCGGGGCGCGCACCTGCTGGGGCTGCTGGCGCTCGGCGCGTGGCTGTGGGCGGTCGGGCTGGCCTTCGTACCGGCCTCGCACGAGTTCCCGAACGGCACGTCGGTGGACTGCGGCTCGCCGATGTTCTACGAGTACTACAGCGGCCGGGACTACACCCACTGCGCCGCCGTCACGGACGGCCGGATGCGCGACGCGGTCGGCGTCGGACTGGTGACCCTGCCGCTCTCGGTGCTCTGGCTCTGGCGGACGGTCAGCATCCGCCTGGAGCGGCTGGAGCGCCGGGGCTGAGGAGCACCCCGCCCGGTCCCCGGCGGACGTGACGTCCACCGGGGGCGGGAGGGTGGCGGATCGTCAGCCGCGCGGCACGGCGTAGGTCCACCAGCCGCTCCAGGCGCCACCGGCGCTGCGGTCGCGGTAGACGTCGGCGTTGATCGCGGCGGAGCGCGAGGCGATGCTGAACGCGTCGCCCTTCTTGTTGACGATCTTCACCTTGCTGACGAAGTCGTTGGTGCCGCCGAGGGACATCCACGGCACCTGCGAGCCCTTCGGCGGTGTCCAGGTCGTCCAGACGTTGTGGTCGGTGCCGATCACGAAGATCTGCTTGGTGCCGTCGCTCAGGGTGACGTAGGTCTTGCCGTCGCCGTAGTCGCCGCCGCAGTAGAAGGTGCCGCCACTGGCGCTGCAGGTCTTCGCCGCGGGCTGCAGCTGGCCCATGTCGCCGGCCAGGGCCGGGGAAGCCCCCAGGCCGACGACGGTGAGGGCGGCGAGGGCCACCGCGGCGGACTTGATCGTGCTCATCGGATACTCCCGGAGATGCCGGAGTTGTCAGGGGAAGCGTGGGCCCGTTCGGCCCGCCGGAAAGCCTCGGGCAGCCGTTGACGGAGCGTCAACGCCGTTCGGGCGCGGTGCCCTCGGCACCGGTCGCGCATGCCTCTAGGGGCATGGATCCGCGGAAATCTGAACCCTCCGGGGCTCCCGGCCCGATGGAAAGGGAAACCCTGACGCGGGAACCCGGGGACCTCAGTACCCGTCGTCGCCGCCGCCGTCACCCCCGCCGCTGCCCAGCCGGCGGCGCTGGGACTTCTGGTAGCTCCGTACGACGCGCCCGGCACCGACGGTGGCGGCGGCCACGGCGCGGGTCCACCGGGGGCCGCCCCGGTCGGCCCACACCACGCAGACGCAGCCCCCGACGACGAGTGCCAGGACGGCGATCAGCAGCGCACCGATCATCTCGTCGGCCTCCGTTCACAGGTTCACAGTTCTCGGTTCCGGTGGAGCCAGTGCCCGGGAGCGGCCCCGCCCGCACGGCTTGGCAGGCCGCCCCGGTGCTTCGTACGGTACCCGGTACCGGGAACGGCGGTACGCGGACATGGAGGCGGTACACGATGGGACACCAGCTCGGCTACGACGACATCAAGGCGGCCGCGGAGCGGATCGCGGGCCGCGTCCGCCCCGTGGTGCTCGCGCCGGGCGGGGACGGCGGGCCGTGGCTGGCCCTGGAGTACCTCCAGCACACCGGTTCGTTCAAGGCACGCGGGGCGCAGAACTTCCTCCAGGCCCACCGGGAGGCCGGCACCCTGCCGGACGCCGGGGTCACCATCGCCTCGGGCGGCAACGCCGGGCTGGCCTGCGCGTGGGCGGCGCGGCAGCAGGGCGTGCGGGCCACCGTGTTCCTGCCCGCCAACGCACCCGGCGTGAAGGTCGCCCGGCTGCGCTCGTACGGGGCGGATGTCCGGCTGGTCGGCGCGGAGTACGCCGAGGCGCTGGCCGCCTGCGAGGAGTACGCCGCGACCGCCGGTGCGCTGGCGAGCCACGCGTACGACCACCCGCTGATCGCGGCGGGCGCGGGCACCCTGCTGGAGGAGGTCCACGAGCAGCTGCCCGGACTGGACACGGTGCTGGTCGCGGTGGGCGGCGGCGGGCTGTTCGCGGGGGTGGCCGCAGCTGCCCGCGAGCACGGCGTGCGTGTGGTGGCGGTCGAGCCGGAGGGCTCGCGCGCGCTGCACGCCGCCCTCGCGGCGGGCGGACCGGTGGACGTCACCGTCGACTCGGTGGCCGCCGACTCCCTCGGTGCCCGCCGCGCCACCGCCCTGGCCGTGGACGCGGCACGGCACGAGGGCGTGCGCTCCGTGCTCGTCCCGGACGCCGCGATCGTCCGGGCCCGGCATGAGCTCTGGGAGGACCGCCGGATCGCCGTCGAGCACGGCGCCGCCACCGCCCTCGCCGCGCTGCTCACCGAGCCGCACGACGGGACCGCCGGCCACGGCTACCGCCCGGCCGAGGGCGAGCGGGTCTGCGTCGTCCTGTGCGGCGCCAACACCGACCCGGCCACCCTCACCACCGCCCCGGCCGCCGCATGACCGGCGACCGCACCGGCACCACCGCGCTGCTCCGCTCCCTCGGCGCCCAGCGGCGCCACGTCCTCGGCATCCTCGACGGCCTGGACGACGAGGCCCTGCGGCGCCCCGTCCTGCCGTCCGGCTGGCACTGCCTCGGGCTGGTCCAGCACCTCGCGCTGGACGTCGAACGGTTCTGGTTCCGCGCGGTGGTCGCCGGCGACGAGGCGGTGATCCACCGCCTCGCGGACGAGGAGGACGCCTGGCGGGTGGGCGCCGACGTGCCCGCCGCCGACGTCCTCGACCGGTACCGCCACGAGACCGCGCTCGCCGACGCCGTGATCGCCGCCACCCCGGCCGACCGCGCCCTCGCCTGGTGGCCGCACGACCTGTTCGGCGAGCCGCACCTGCACAGCCTGCACGACGTGCTGCTGCACGTGATCACCGAGACCGCCTGCCACGCCGGCCACCTCGACGCCGCCCGCGAACTCCTCGACGGCCGCCGCTGGTTGGTGCTCCCCTGATCGGTCAGCCCCGTCAGCCCCGTCAGCCCCGTCAGCCCGCGCCGCCCGCCAGTCGGTCGCCGAGCGCGGTCCGCCGGTAGAGCACCTGGCGGCCGTCACGGACCCGGGCGACCAGGGCCGCAGCGTGCAGCACCCGCAGGTGCTGGGAGACGGCGCTGGGCGTCACCCGCAGCCGGCGGGCGAGTTCGACGGTGGCCAGCGGCTCGTCCAGCATGGTGAGCAGCCGGGCCTTGGCCGCCCCGACCAGCGGCGCCAGCACGGCGAACGCGTGCGCGGACGCGGGCCCGTCGACGGCGGGCGGCGGCCCGGGCCAGAGGGTCGCCACGCCGCGGCAGGGGTACGCGAGCGCGGGCGCGCCGTCCGCGCTGAGCGGTGGCGCCGGCTTGTGGGCGAACACGGACGGGACGAGCAGCAGACCGCGTCCGCGGGCGGCGACGTGGTGGTGGCTGAGCATGTCGGTGATGTGCAGGACGCCGCGGTGCCAGCGCAGGAACGGGTGCATGTCGGCGAAGAGCAGGCGGGCCCCGCCGACCGCGAGCCGGCGGGCGCGGTACGTCATGTCGGCCTCCAGCAGCAGCCGCATCCTCGGCCACTCCGGCCGCACGGCGATCTCCCAGTACCGCTGCAGGAGTTCGCAGATCCGGTCGCGCAGCCCGCACACCTCGGCATCGCCGCCGAGGGCGGTGCGCAGCGGCTCCGGCGGCGGGTCCGGCAGGTGGGTGTGCACCAGGTCGCGGCGGACCACCTCGGGGGTGGTGCGGCGGACGGCGGCCAGCTCCTCCTCGAAGGCGGGCGCGAAGACCGGCGGACGCGGGGTGAGGAAGTCCGGCACGGTCCGCCGCTCGGCGACCAGCGAGACCAGCAACCCGCCGTCGAACGAGTCGAGTTCGCCGATCGCCCGGAGCGCGGCGCGCCGCCACGGCAGGTGCAGGGCCGACAGGCCGGGCTCGCGCAGCACGCGCAGACTGAGCACGGTCTCCTGCAGCGGCGACAGGGCGAAGCGGGTGTCCGCGAGATCCTCGACGCCCAACTCGAAGGTGACGACCATGAAGTGCCACGCTACATCGATTGTCGCCGGCCCCGCGCCGCGCCAACCTCCTCGCATGACCCGCCGACTCCTCCTGCTGCTCTCCCTCGCCTGCGCCGTCGGGGTGGGCACCATCTACTTCGCCCAGGCGATCACCCCGCTGATCGCCGCCGGCCTGGGCACCTCCAAGGGCGCCGCCGCCTCGGTGGTGACGGTCACTCAGATCGGCTACACCGTCGGGATATTCCTGCTGGTGCCGCTCGGTGACCGGCTCCCCAACCGTCAGCTGCTGGTCACCCTGCTCGCGCTCACCGGCCTCGAACTGTTCGCGGCCGGCGCGGCACCGACGCTCCCGGTGCTGGTCGCGGTGAGCTTCACGATCGGCGTCACCACGGTCGCCGCCCAGGTGATATCGCCGATGGCGGCCGGGCTGGTGGCCGCCGACCGGCGCGGAGCGGTGCTGGGCACGCTGCTGAGCGGCTCGACCGGCGGCATGCTGCTGGCCCGCACCTTCAGCGGCACGCTCGGCGAGTGGCTGGGCTGGCGCGCACCGTACCTGGTGGCGGGGGCGCTGACGCTGCTGCTCGCGGCCGTGCTGACCCGCGCGCTGCCGGCCGTCACCGCCGCCGCGCCGCCCGGCCGTGACCCCTACCGGGCGCTGCTGGCCGCGCCGCTGCGGCTGCTGCGCACCGAACCGGAACTGCGCCGCTCCGGTCTCTACCAGGCCACCGTCTTCGCCGGCTTCTCCGCCGTCTGGACGTGCCTGCCGCTGCTGCTCACCGGCCCGGCGTACGGGCTGGGCGCCTCCGCGGTGGGACTGGTCGCGCTGGTCGGCGCGGCGACGATGCTCTGCACCCCGTTCGCCGGACGCGCGGTGGACCGCCGGGGCGCCGACCCGGTGAACCTGGCCTCCTTGCTCGGCACCCTCGCCGCGACCGCCGTCCTGGTCGCCGGGGGCGGGGGCGGTGCGGTGGGCCTGGTCGTCCTGGTGGCCGGGACGCTGCTGCTGGACGTCGCGATGCAGTCCGGCATGGTCGCCAACAAGACCCGCGTCTACGACCTGGGCGACGAGTCCCGCAGCCGGCTCAACACGGCCTACATGACCTTCGGTTACCTCGGCGGCAGCGTCGGCTCCTGGCTCGGTCTGCGCGCCCACGCGCTGGCCGGCTGGCCGGGCGTCTGCGCGCTGGCGGCCCTCCTCGCCGGCCTCGCCCTCGCCCGGCACCTCACCCGCCACCTCCGGCGCCGCCTCCGCCCGGAACGCGGCGGGGGAAGCCGCCACGAGGCGGCCGGGGCACCCGATCCGGAGCGCGCGCTTCTCCTGTCCGACGCGACACCGGACCGCTAGGGTCGCGTTCATGCCAACCGATGCTCCGGACAACCACCCTCGCCGCGGCCGCGCGTAGCCGCCCGGTAGCGTGGTCGTCCCGTCCGCCCGCCCCCGACCGGAGGTCGCCCGTGGCCCGGCTCTACGTACGCAGCGGCATCAACCCCGACGACCCGGAGGCGCCCGTGGTGGCGCTGCTCGTCGACCCGGACGGCCCGCCCGGGGAGCAGGCCGTCGCCAAACTGGGCTGGTACGGCTACGAGGGGGACGGCGCGTTCTTCCTGCTCCCCACCGACGGCTGGGCGGAGCACTCGCTCGACGGCGACCGGCTGACCGTCGCCGTGGCGGCGTACCCGTTCACGCTCCGGCAGATCGGCGCCGACCCGGACGCCTTCCCGGAGCGCTCGCCCGCCACGCCCGAGGCGGCGTTGGTGCTGCACGCGGACGCGGTGGTCGACCCGGGACTGTACGCCCGGGCCGCCACCGCGACCGCCGTGTTCAGCGCCGGCCCGGGGCTCGCGCTGGAGGACGTGCTGGCGGGCGACGACGCGTGGCCGGTCGTCCTCGCCCCGCCGCCCACCGAGGTGTGACGCGGCGCCTCGCACGGGTGCGGTGGCCGGTACCGAAGCGCCGGGACCGGCCACCGCCGCCGGCTACGGGGTCGGTCACGCCCCGCTGTGCCGGAGCATGTCCTCCCGCTCCACGACCTTGACCCGCTCGCGCCCCTCGGCCGCGCCCAGGGCGCGCTCGGCGGCGTCCAGCTCGTGCCAGCCCTGCCAGGTGGTGTACCGCACGCCGCGCTCCCGCAGGTACCCGACGACCGCCTCCGGCTCGGGCTCGGCGGCGCCGGGCAGACGGCCCTCGGTGTGGTCGGCGAGCAGGCAGGCGACGGTCTCGTTGGCGTCGCCCTTGGTGTGGCCGATGAGGCCGACCGGACCGCGCTTGATCCAGCCGGTCACGTACACGGCGTCCTGGTGCGAGCCGTCGGCGGCGAGCACCCGGCCGGCCGCGTTCGGGACGGTGCCGGAGACCGGGTCGAACGGCAGCTTGGGCAGCTCGTCGGAGTAGTAGCCGATCGCCCGGTAGACGGACTGCACGTCCCAGTCGGTGAACCTTCCGGTGCCGCGCACATTGCCGGTGCCGTCGAGCTCCGTGCGCTCGGTGCGCAGCCCGACCACCTGGCCGTCCTCGCCCAGCACCTCCACCGGGGACTCGAAGAAGTGCAGGTAGAGCCGGTGCGGGCGGTCGCCGACGTCGCGGATGGCCCAGTTCTCGATGGTCGAGGCGACCATGTCGACGTGCTTGGCGCCGCGCCGCTCGGCGATCGAGCCGTCGTCGTAGTCGATGTCCTCGGGGTTGACGATGACCTCGATGTTCGGCGAGTGGTCGAGCTCGCGCAGCTCCATCGGGCTGAACTTGGCCTGGGCCGGGCCGCGGCGGCCGAAGACGTGCACCTCCAGGGCCCGGTTGCGCTTCAGGCCCTCGTGGACGTTCGGCGGGATCTCGGTGGGCAGCAGCTCGTCGGCGGTCTTGGCGAGGATGCGGGCGACGTCCAGGGCGACGTTGCCGGCGCCGAGCACGGCGACCTTCTCGGCCTCCAGCGGCCAGGTGCGCGGCACGTCCGGGTGGCCGTCGTACCAGGAGACGAAGTCGGCGGCGCCGTAGGAGCCGTCGAGTCCGACACCGGGGATGTCGAGCGCGCGGTCGGCCATCGCGCCGGTGGAGAAGACCACGGCGTCGTAGAAGCGGTGCAGGTCGTCCAGCGTGACGTCGGAGGGGTAGTCGACGTTGCCGAACAAACGTATCTGTGGCTTGTCCAGCACCTGGTTCAGCGCGGTGATGATCCCCTTGATCCGCGGGTGGTCGGGCGCCACGCCGTACCGGATCAGTCCGAACGGCGCGGGCATCCGCTCGAAGAGGTCGATGGAGACCCCGGGCTGCTGGGCGGCGTCGGACTTCAGCAGGGCATCGGCGGCGTAGATGCCGGCGGGGCCGGCGCCGACGATCGCGACGCGGATCGGGCGGGTCATGGCGGGGCGATCCTCCGAACGTAAACGAACGAAAAAGAGCGGAACAGTGCCGGAGCGTGCCGGAACGGAACGGGACGGTGCCCGGTCCGGTCGGGGTGGACGGGCGAGGGTGACCCACTCCCACCCAACCCGGTCGGACCTTGCCACTGTAGGCGGTGTCGATCTATGACCCCATAGAGCAGACCTATGGCCGATCCGGGAACAATGGGCGCGCATGCCCGGCGAGCGGCCGACGAGCGCCCGGCGAGCGTCCCGCGGCCTTCGGACGTGCGCCCGACGGCCGACCGGCACCCCGCGCGCACAAGGTCCAAAAACCGACGCGGCACGGCCCTCCGAGTGCTCTAGCGTTGCCCCCGCACCACGACGTGAGGTCTAGACCATAGAGTGGGGAATCATGAATTCGCGTGTGTGGAAGGTCCGTTGGACGGGAGCGCTGGCAGCGGCGCTCCTGCTGACCGGGGCCGGGGCCGGGGCAGCCGCCGCCGACCCGGCACCGGGAGCCTCCGGCAGCACCGCCGGAAGCAGCGTCACCGGCACCGCCGTCGGCTGGCGGGCGCTCGGCCTGGCCGTCAGCCCGGAGGGGACGAAGGCGTACGTCGTGGCGGCCGACCGGTCCGGCAGCCGGACCCCGGTCGTGCTGCGCACGGTGGACCTGCGCAGCGGCGCGGTCGTCGCCGAACTGCCACTGGCCGAGGACGGAGCCGCCGGGAAGCCCGTGGTGAGCCAGGACGGCCGACGGCTCTACGTGGTCGTCACGGACCGGCTGGTGACGGTCGACACGGCCACCGGAACCGTGCTCTCCCGCACCCCGGCCCCCGACCAGGCGCGGCCGGACGGCTGGGCCGCGGGCGCGCTCACCGGGCTGGCGGTGAGCCCGGACGGCTCGAAGGTCTACACCGGCCAGAACGGCCCGGCCGGCGACGGACAGGGCGTGCGGCCCGGCCGGGTCCTGGTGTTCGACACCGGCCGGAGCGCGTTCGCCGGCGCGCTGCCGCTGCGCGGCTACGGCGTGAACGGGCTCGCGCTGCAGGCGGGCGGCGCCGCGGCGTACGTCGCCACCGACCTCGGCGTCGAGCACCTCGACACCACCACCCCGGTGCCGACCGCCCTGCGCGCGGTCGAACGGCTCGGCGCCGCCACCGAGCTGGCCGCCTCGCCGGACGGCCTGCGGCTGTACGCGCTGGGCGCGCAGGCCTCGGCCGGTACCGGGTACGCCGTGAACACCGTCACCGATGTCGCGCGGCCGGTCTTCACCTTCGCGAACGCGCCGGTCGACCTCCACTACGTGGCGGTGAGCCCGGACGGCGGGCGGCTCTACCTGCTCAAGGACAGCTGGACGCCGCAGGCCGCCGTGCTCGCCTACGACACCGCGACGGACGCCAACCTGCCGGGCGAGACGCTCACCGGATTCGGCCTGGACGGCGTCTCGGCGGCGGCGGTCGCCCCGGGCGGGCACGCGCTGCTGCTCGCCGGGATCCGCGGCGACGGCTCGTACCTGAGGACCGTCGCGCTCTGAGTCCGCCGCGACGTGCTCCCCCTCGGCTCCGAGGGGGAGCACGTCGCCGGTGCCGGCCGCGCCTCAGGACCCGGCGCCCGCCCCGGAGCCGAGCGCCGCGCAGGCGGCGGCCTTCGACAGTCCGCCGAACACGTCGTCGGCGTCCCGGTAGCCGTACTGGCCGGCGGCGACGACGGCCTGCCGCCCGCCGTCCTCGGTGCCGAGCAGGTACGAGATGTTGCGGTAGATCGAGCCGGCATGGCCCCAGACCACGCCGCAGCCCAGGTCCACGCTCCCCACCCCGAGGCCGTACCGGTAGCCGGGCGTGCGGGTGTCGACGGTGGTCTTCAGCTCGGCCAGCTCCGCCGGGCGCAGCAGCCGCCCGCCGAACAGCGCGGCGTGGAAGCGGGCGAGGTCGGCGGCGCTGGAGACGCCGGCCCCGGCGGCGCCGCCCGCGGACGGGTTGATCAGCGTGGTGTCGACCGGGCCGTCGGGCAGCTGGGTGTAGAGGTGCGCGTGCGAGCCGGTGATCAGCGGCGAGGTGGTCGGCATCGAGGTCTGGCGCAGGCCGAGCGGCCGGATGATGCGCCGCTCCACCTCCTGGTTCCAGTCGTTCCCGGTGACCTTCCGGATGATCATGCCGGCGAGCAGGTAGTTGGTGTTGGAGTAGTGCCAGGACGCGCCGGGCGCGAAGTACGGCGGGTGGGACACGGCGCCGGCGACGATCTCCTCCGCCGTCCAGGTGCGCCAGCGGCCGGTGGCGACCCACGCCTCGACGCCTTCCGCGGTCCGGGGCACGAACCGCTGGTCGTCGGTGTAGTTGTACAGCCCGCTGGTGTGGTTGAGCAGTTGGCGCACGGTGATCCGTTCGCCGCCCGGCACCACCCCGGGCAGGTGGGCGGACACCGGGTCGTCGAGCCGGACCCGGCCCTCACCGACCAGCTGGAGAACCACGGTGGCGGTGAACGTCTTGGTCAGGCTGCCGATCCGGAACCGGCCGTCCGGGTCGACCGGCCGCCGGTCGTCCAGGTCGGCGACCCCGGAGGTGCCCCGCCACACCGTCCGGCCGTGGTCCACCACCCGGGCCAGGTCCCAGGTCGCCTCCCCGCCGTTCACCACCGCGCTCAACTCGTCCTGGACCGCGGCGAAAGCCGGACCCACCGGCTTCGCGGCGCCCGGCGCCGCCACGGTGACCACCGAGCCGGACGCCCCCGCGGCGCCGGCGGCCGGCGCCAGCGTGCCGACCAGCACCGCTCCCAGCACGCCCGCCGCCACCAGCCGTACCGTCCGTCCGGTACGCCCCGTCGCTGCCCTCATCACGCACTCCCCATCCGCCCCGGGCCGAAGTCCCCCTCGCCCACCGGGCCTTGCGCTCGTCCCGCCCGCCGGCCGTTCCGGCGGACGACTACGAAGGTAGGCGGGTCGGCGTGTGCGAACCATGTGGTAACCCCGCCCCTCCACAGGGGGGTTGACCCCACCATGGGCCGGGCTCGCGCCAATCCGCGCCGCGGCCGCCCGACTGCCTCTTCAGGCAGCGGCGACTGCCTGAAGAGGAGCTGCCGCCTCCCGTTCGGACGACCTCCGGGCCGGTCCGGACCGCCCCCGCTCCGGGTTCCGACGCAGGTCAGGGCCGGTCGTCCAGCGACCGGCGGCGCGTCGACCGAGACCGCCCCGACAAGGGTTTGACACCGGAAGTTGGTCTAGTCCACCTTAAGGAGAACGCCGCTCGACGAAGCCGGAACAGGCAGCGGCACTCCCTGTCGGACGAGACCACCACTCCCCCTGCGGCCCCGCCCCTCCGCACGGACCACGGCGCACGGCACACGGCCGCCGACGTTCCGAGATACCGACCTTCCGACGTCTCGACCCGACCTTGGAGTGATGTGATGCCGAAGCCCGACGGGTACCCGCTCCGGACCGCTTCGCAGCGCCCCCGCTCCAGCGACGACGAGCCCCTGCTCGCCACCCCGCTCACCGCGTCCGCCCCGTCCACCGCCGGCCGGAGCGCCGACGATGCCTGACTACGGACGCCTGCGCACCGCCCTCGCCGCCGCCGAGGACGACCGGATCATCTTCGACCTCGACGGCATCGAGGCCCAGTACGACGCCCTGCTGAGCGAACTGCCCGGCATCGGCGTGCGGTTCGCGATGAAGGCCTGCCCCGTCGACGAGGTGCTCGCCTGCCTGGCCGCCCGGGGCGCGGGTTTCGACGCGGCCGGACCGCAGGAGATCGCCCAGGCGCTGCGCACCGGCGTCCCGGTCGAGCGGATCCACTACGGCAACACCGTCAAGTCCGACCGCCAGATCGCCGAGGCCTACGCGCTCGGTGTGCGCGACTACGCCACCGACAGTCTGGCCGATGTCGCCGCGCTCGCCGAACACGCGCCCGGCGCCCGGGTGTTCTGCCGGATCGCCACCACCGGCGAGGGCGCCCTGTGGGGGCTGAGCCGCAAGTTCGGCTGCTCGCCCGAGGACGCCGTCGGGGTGCTGGCCGCGGCCCGGGACGCCGGACTGGCCCCGGCCGGCCTGTCGGTGCACGTCGGCTCCCAGCAACTCACCTCCGAGGCCTGGCAGCAGGCGCTGGAGACGCTCGCCACGGTGATCGAGGAGGCCAACCGGCGCGGCATCCTGCTGGACCACGTCAACCTCGGCGGCGGCCTGCCCGCGCTCGGCGCCCTGGACCGGTACGGAATCGCGCTGCACCCCCCGCTCGACAAGATGTTCACGGTGCTCCGGGAGGGCATGCAGCGGCTGCGCGAGGTCTCCGCCGGACCACTGGAGTTCCTGCTGGAGCCGGGCCGCCACCTGGTCGCCGACCACGGTGCGATCCGGGCCCACGTCTTTCGCCTGACGGAGCGTCAGCAACTCGACGGGGAAAGGTCGTTCTGGCTCTTCCTGAGCTGTGGCAAGTTCAACGGCCTGTACGAGATGGACGAGCTGCGCTACCGGCTGGAGTTCCCCACCCACGCCGGAGCCCCGACCGTGCCCGCCGTGATCGCCGGCCCCACCTGCGACAGCGACGACGCCTTCGCCGACGAGGGCGCCGGCACACCCGTCCCCCGGGACGCCGCCTCGGGCGACCCGGTGTGGATCCTCTCCTGCGGCGCCTACGCCACCGCCTACACCACGCGGGGGTTCAACGGATTCCCGCCACTCCCCCACAGCTGCGTCCGAACGGCGCGTCCGGCCGAGCCGATCGGCCCCGGAGGCGAGCGGTAGTCGGACGGCGGCGCTGTCCCCTCCCCCGAAAACCCGTCGCCCGCCCGCCGTCGCACGGCATACGCTCGCCGGATGACCACGCGCACCTTCCGCATCACCGTCCGCGGCGTCTTCGACGGCCTCACCGCCGAGCAGCACGCCGAACTGCGGTCCCGCGCCGCCGACCATGACGTCCTCTTCGCGGCCTTCACCCCCGAGGGCCACCTCGCGTACGACCTCGACGCCCGCGCCGTCTTCACCTTCCGCTACCAGGACACCGGCGAGGCCGAGGAGGACATCCTCGACGCCACCGAACGCGCCGAGCGCTCCGCCCGCGCCTGGCTCGACGAACGCGGCTACGGCTACAAGAACCTGCGCTCCCAGGCCGAGGACCTCTCCCAGGCCCCGCTCGGCAAGCGCCAGCGGCGCGCCGCCCGCGAGGCCTGAGGAGCCCGCGAGGTCTGAGGAGCCTGACGGGCCCGCGAGCCCGAGGGACCCGGCCCCCGTCCCGCCGCCCCGGAGAAACGGGCTGCGCCACCCCGCCGGCCCCGGCAGACTGCGGACGTGACCCAGCCGACCCCCCTCGCCACCGAGCTGCTCGGCCACCCGCCGGGCACCCGCCTGCTGCTCCTCAACTGCGACGACTTCGGTCTCGACGAGGACGTCAACCTCGCCGTGATCGACGCGATCGACCACGGCGTCGCCGCCTCCTGCAGCCTGATGACCGGCTGCCCGGGATCCGCGCACGCGCTGCGCCTGCTGCGCGAGCGGCCCGGGCTGCCGTTCGGGATCCACCTCACCCTGGTGTGCGACACCGACGAGCCCGCGTTCCGCTGGGGCCCGCTCGCCCCGGCCGCCGCCGTCCCCTCGCTGCTCGACCCCGCCGGGCGGCTGTTCCCCGCCACCCCCGAGGGCCGGGCCCGGCTGCTCGCCCGGGCCGAGGCGGGCGAGGTGGAACGGGAGTTCCGCGCCCAGATCGAGGCCGCCACCGGCCGGGGGCTGCACCCGACCCACCTCGACTTCCACTGCCTGGCCGACGCCGGCCGCCCCGACCTCCTCGACCTCGCGCTCACGCTCGGCGCCGAGTACGGGCTGGCCGTGCGGATCTGGCTCGCCCCCGCTCTGGAGCGGCTGCGCGCCCGCGGGCTGCCGGTGGTCGACCACCCCTTCCTGGACAGCTTCGCCGTCCCGCTCGACGACCGGTCCGCCCACTACGCCCGGCTGCTCGCCGCACTCCCGCCGGGCCTGACCGAATGGGCCGTCCACCCGAGCCTCGCCACGCCGGTCACCCGCCCGGGCGACGGCGGCCGGCGGGTGCGGCGTGCCGACCACGCCTTCCTGCTCGCCCCGCGCACCCGCGAACTGCTCGCCGAGCACGGCATCACGGTGACCGACTACCGCCCGCTGCAGGCCCATTGGCGTCGGCTCCCGGCCCACGGCGCCGCCCCGGTCGTGTCCGAATCGTTCAAGACCGCCGCCCCCGCCCCGCCTACGGTCGAGCCATGACCCGCACCACACGCCTCACGGCCACCATGCTCGACGACGCCGCCCGCTTCCTCTGGACCTCCGGGCGCGTCCTCGAACAACGCCGCTTCGCCCACCTGTTCGGCACCGAGCCCGATCCCGCCGGTGTCCTCGCCGCCCTGGTCGCCCACCGCTGCGCCGACGACGGCTTCGCCTTCGGCATCGAACCGGACGTCCGCGGCCCCGTCCCCCAGCCCATCGCCGTCCCCACCGCACTGCTCGCCATGGAGGAGGCCGGGGCCCTGGACGAGGCCCGCGCCTGGCCCGTCTGCGACTGGCTGGCCCAGGTCGCCGCACCCGACGGGGGTGTGCCCGTGGTCCTGCCGAGCCTGCGCCCCTACCCGCGACCGCCGTTCCTGCCGGTGCCCGAGGACGGTGCGAAGCCGGTCGGCGCACTGCTCGCCACCGGGCAGATCGTCGCCCCGCTGCTGCGCCAGGGCATCGAGCACCCGTGGCTCACCGCCGCCACCGCGTTCTGCCGCACCGCCGTCGACGAGCTCGGCGCGACCCACCCGTACGAGGTCGGCGCCGCGCTGCGCTTCCTCGACGCGCTGCACTCGCTCGGCTCCGCCCCGGAGACCGCCTGGGCCCGGAGCTCGGCCGCCCGGCTGGGCGCGCTCGTCCGCGAGCAGCGGATCGTGCTGCTCGACCCGGCCAGGCCCGAGGAGGCGCGCACCGCCCCGGGCTACGCACCGGGCGAGCACCCCCTGCCGCACGACTACGCCCGCACACCCGACAGCCTGGCCCGCGGCTGGTTCACCGACGAGGAGCTGGCCCGCAGTCTCGACCACCTCGTCGCCGCCCAGCAGCCGGACGGCGGCTGGCCGATCAACTGGGCCCGCTGGTCGGCGACCACCGAGTCCGAGGCCCGCCCCGGCGTCACCGTGCAGGCGCTGATCACCCTCCGCGCCTACGACAACGCGTCGGGGGCCTGACCCGGGGCCCCCGGCCGGACCGCCCGGCCCAACAGCACCGTCGGCGGAACCCCCGCCCACCGGCGCACCTCCCTCGTGAGGTGCGCCTGGTCGGCGTACCCGGCCCGCACCGCCAGCTCCGCCAGCCCGGCCCCCGCGCGGCCGCCCTCCCCGCCCCGCGAACCGGTCCGCGGAACGCCCCGCGGACCGGCCTGTGCCCCGCCCTCGGGCCCGGCCTCCGAGCGCGCCCAGGCCAGCGCCCGCTGGAAGCGCAGCACGGCGTGCAGGGTCTTCGGCCCGTAGCCCACCGCGTCGGTCACCCGACGGCGCAACTGCCGCTCCGAAAGCCCGAGTTCCGCCGCAAGCGCCGGCAGCTGCGCCCCCTGCACGCGCCCCAGCGCGGCCACCGCGCGCTCGACCACCGGGTCCGGCGCCCACCCCGGCACCAGCGCGGCCGCGAAGCCGTCCAGCTCCGCCGCGGCCTCCCGCGGCCCGCGCGCCCGGGCCAGCCGCTCCCCGAGCCGCTCCGCCACCGCCGCGCCGGCCACCTCGGCAAACGGCACCTGGCGATCGGACAGCTCGCGCACCGGCACGGCGCCCAGCAACAGGCTCGCCGCACCGGGACGGAAGCGCACCCCCGCCAGCTCCGCGCCGCCCCGCACCGGGGCGCTGCGGGGCGCATGGTCCGGGCCGGCCACTTCCAGCCCCGCGTCCGACCACACCAGGTCCACGCACCCGTCCGGCACGATGAGCTGGCCGTACGACGGCCCACCGGCGTTGCTCCGCGTCCACACGCAGTCCACCTGCCGCCGGGGCGCGAGTGCCGGCCGCCACTGCTCGTACGAGGAGAAGGTCACCGCCCCGCTCCTCCCCGAAGCCCGCACGGCACGACCGGCCGAACGGGGCGCGCACCGGCGCGAACCCACTGGTCTGTACCACCTGGGCACGCCGTCCGGCGTACGCCGTGGTTCGCACGGAAGGTCGGCACACGGCCTCCTTGGCAGGCATCCACCAACATGTCATTGTCAATCATCACGTCAGATCCTTTACTCCCAAGGGGAGTTGTGGCGATCGACGCTAGATGCCGAGTCGCCATGCGCTCCTGCGGAACCCGGGTCAGCACACTTTCCACCTCCGGTCATCCCTGCCCCCACACCCCCACCCAGCCGACCGACCATCAGCGGAGAACCCCATGCCGGACCTCGATCTCAATCTGCTCGTCGCCCTGGACGCCCTGCTGGAGGAGGGCAGCGTGACGGGTGCCGCCGAACGCCTGCACACCTCGGCCCCGGCGATGAGCCGCACGCTCGGGCGGCTGCGCCGGGTGCTCGGCGATCCGCTCCTGGTCCGGGCCGGCCGCGGGCTGGTGCCGACGCCGCGCGCGGTGGAACTGCGCTCCGAGGTCCGCGCCCTGGTCAGCCGGGGCCAGGCGCTGCTGATACCGCCCGCCGCCGCCGAACCCGCCGGGCTCAACCGGCGCTTCACCCTGCAGACCGGCGACGTCCTGCTGACCACGATCGGCGCGGCCCTGCTGGCGACCGTCCGCGCCCAGGCGCCCGCCGTGACGCTGCGCTTCCTCGGCGACGACCTGGAGGGCACCAGCGCGATGCGCGACGGCGTGATCGACCTGGAGGTGGGCGTCACCGACCACCTCGACCCCGAGACCCGCACCGAACCCCTCACCACCACCCGTCTGGTGGGCATCGCCCGCGCCGGACACCCGCTGACCCACGGCGCGCCCCCGACCGCCGAGGAGTTCGCCGCCGCCGACCACGTCACGGTCTCCCGGCACGGCCGCGGCCCCGGCCAGCTCGACCAGCGCCTCGCCCAACTCGGACTCTCCCGACGTGTGGTGGCCAGCGTACCGAGCTACCCGGCGGCGCTCTTCCTGCTCCGCGACACCGAGCTCGTCGGCCTCGCCCCGGCCCGCCTCGGCACTCCGGCGGCCGAGGCCCTCGGCCTGACCACCTTCCCGCTGCCGGTCGACCTCCCCGAGGTGGTGCTCAGCATGGCCTGGCACCCGCGCAACGACCAGGACGCCGGCCACCGCTGGCTGCGCGACCTGGTCCGCGGCGTCGTCGCCTCCCACACCGGCCCGACCCGACCGCTCCCGCCCCTCCCGGTCCCCGCCCTGAGCGCCCGCTGAGCCGACCGCCACCCGCCGGCCCCACCGGCGTCCCCACCGGCGTCCCCACAACCGCACGCCGGCGCACCACGGGCCTCCGGTCCCCCTCCCGCGGGTCACGTCGGACCGGCGGCTGTGCGCGAAGCGCGCGCGTCGGCGGAGTGGACGAGGCCACGGCGGCGCGACAGCACGGCGGCGCACCGGGACGCCCGGTCCCGGTGCGCCGCCGAACCGCGACCGCTACGCCGTACGGCGCAGCAGCGCCAGGTACATCGCGTCCGTGCCGTGCAGGTGCGGCCAGAGCTGGACGTCCGGGCCGTCGCCGAGCGCCGGGACGCCGGGGAGCAGCGGCCGGGCGTCGATCCACTCGAGCCGGGCGCCCTCGGTGCGCAGCACGTCGTCCACCACCGCGCGGGTCTCCGCGAGGTGCGGGGAGCAGGTGGCGTAGCCGACCACGCCGCCGATCCGGGTGGCCTCGACGGCCGAGCGCAGCAGGTCGCGCTGGAGCGGGCCGAACGCGGCGACGTCCTGCGGCCGCCGGCGCCAGCGGGCCTCGGGGCGCCGGCGCAGGGCGCCGAGACCGGAACACGGGACGTCGACCAGGACCCGGTCGAAGCCGCCGGAGCGCCAGGCCGGGTGGGTGCCGTCGGCGGCGATCACGGTGTACGGGCCGGGGTTGCCTTCCAGCGCCCGGGCGACCAGCCGGGCCCGGTGCGGCTGCTTCTCGCTGGCGACCAGCGCCGCGCCGCGCTCGGCGGCCAGCGCGCCGAGCAGCGCGGCCTTGCCGCCGGGGCCTGCGCAGCCGTCCAGCCAGAGCCGGTCCGGGCCGTCCAGCGGCGCGGCGGCGAGCGCGAGGGCGACCAGCTGGCTGCCCTCGTCCTGGACGCCGGCCCGGTTCTCCCGCACCGCCGTGAGCGAGCCCGGGTCGCCGCCCTCGGCGAGCCGCAGCGCGTACGGGGACCAGCGGCCCGGCTCGGCCTCGGGCAGCACGTCGGCCAGTTCGCCGACGGTGGCCCGGCCGGGGCGGGCCACCAGGGTGACCTCGGGGCGCTCGTTGTCGGCGCGCAGCAGCTCCTCCACGGCGCCGCGCCCGGAGGCGTCCGGCTGCCAGCGGCCGAGCGAGTCCCACAGCGCGGCGACCACCCAGCGCGGGTGGGAGTGCACGACGGCGAGGTGGTCCTCGGCGTCCTGGTCGTAGGGCGGGGCGACCCGCTCGATCCAGGCGTCCATGTCGTGGGCGCTGATCCGGCGCAGCACGGCGTTGACGAACTTGGCCTTGCCGTCGCCGAGCACCACGCGGGCCAGCTCGACGGTGGCCGAGACGGCCGCGTGGCTGGGGATGCGGGTGGTGAGCAGCTGGTGGGCGCCGAGCGAGAGCACGTCGAGCACCGGCGGGTCGACCTTGCTCAGCGGGCGGTCGATGCACGCGGCGATGATCGCGTCGTAGGTGCCCTGGAGCCGGAGGGTGCCGTAGACCAGCTCGGTGGCGAGGGCCGCGTCGCGCCGCTCCATGCCCTTCTGCTCGGCCTCGCGGAGCAGCGAGGGGAGGATGAGGTTGGCGTACGCGTCGCGCTCGTCGACGGCACGCAGGGCGCGGAAGGCGACGATGCGCGCCGGGTCCTTCTTCGGGCGCCGGTGCGGGCGCGGGGCGCGCTTGCCGGCGGACGCGCCGGAGGTGCCGTTGGTACTGCCGGTCGTGCTCATGGGATGTGCCTCAAAGTGCTGCGGGGGTTATGACGGGATCTCTCGAACAGTAACGCGGAAAGCCGGACTCAGCCGCCCGCGCCGAACCGCTCGCCGGACTCGATGCGCGCGCCGCGCGCCCAGTCGGCCGCCCTCATGGCCTTCTTGCCCTGCGGGCGGACCTCGCCGAGCTCGACCTCGTGACTGCCGGTGCCGACCCGGACGCTGTTCTTGCCGACGGCCAGCTCGCCCGGTGCGAGGTCCGCGGCGTCCGGCAGCAGCCGCACCGGGCCGGTGACCTTGAGCCGCTCGCCGCGGAACTCCGTCCAGGCGCCGGGGGCGGGGGCGCAGCCGCGCACCACCCGGTCCACCCGCAGCGCGGGCGCGGTCCAGTCGATCCGGGCGTCCTCGACGGTGATCTTGGGGGCGAGGGTGACGCCCTCGGCCGGCTGCGGGACGGCGTGCAGGGTGCCGTCGGCGATGCCGTCCATGGTGGCGGCGAGCAGCCGGGCGCCGGAGTGGGCGAGCCGCTCCAGCAGCTCGCCGCTGGTGTCGGCGGGGCGGACCTCCTCGGTGAGCACGCCGAAGACCGGCCCGGAGTCCAGGCCCTGCTCGATCAGGAAGGTGGACGCGCCGGTGACCTCGTCGCCGGCCAGCACCGCGTGCTGGACGGGGGCGGCGCCGCGCCAGGCGGGGAGCAGCGAGAAGTGCAGGTTGACCCAGCCGTGCGCGGGGATCTCCAGGGTGCCGGGGCGCAGCAGGGCGCCGTAGGCGACGACCGGGCAGCAGTCGGGGGCGAGCTCGGTGAGCCGGGCGACGAAGTCCGGGTCGCTCGGCTTCGCCGGCTTGAGGACCTCGATCCCGGCCTCCTCGGCGCGCTGGGCGACCGGGCTGGCGACGAGCTTGCGGCCGCGGCCCGCGGGGGCGTCGGGGCGGGTGACCACCGCGACGACCTCGTGCCGGTCGGAGGCGAGCAGGGCGTCCAGGGCGGGAACGGCGACCTCGGGGGTACCGGCGAATACGAGGCGCATCAAGTGCCTTTCTGCAGTGCGGAGTTGACGTGGTTCGAAGCGGCGGGCGTCAGCGCGCCGCGCCGAAGGTGACGTGCGGGGAGACCTTGACCACCGGCGCGGGGCCGGAGCCCCACTCCGCCTCACGGATCGCCTTGAGCGCGGCCTTGCGCTGCTCGGTGTCCAGGCGGTCGATGAAGATGATGCCGTCGAGGTGGTCGGTCTCGTGCTGTATGCAGCGGGCGAGCAGCTGGGTGCCCTCGATGGTCACCGGGTCGCCGTACATGTTGAAGCCCCTGGCGACGACGCCGTGCGCGCGCCGGGTGTCGTAGCGCAGGCCGGGCAGCGAGAGGCAGCCCTCGGGGCCCTCCTGCTCCTCCTCGCTGAGCGACAGGTCGGGATTGATCAGGTGCCCGGTGACGCCGTCCACGTGATAGGTGAACACCCGCAGGGAGATGCCGAGTTGGGGCGCGGCCAGGCCGGCGCCGGGGGCGTCGAGCATGGTGTCGGTGAGGTCCTTGACAAGGGTGCGGAGCTCCTTGTCGAAGGTGGTGACGGGCCGGGCGGTGGCGCGCAGGACGGGGTCTCCGAAGATGCGGATCGGCTGGATCGCCACGGATGCGGGCTCCTGTCCGTCGAGGTCCGGAGCGGGGTCCGGGTGCGGGGTTCGGGTGCGGGGTTCGGGTGCGGTGCGGGCTGCTGGCAGCGGGCGGGCCGAGCGGCGTGCACACGGCCGTCGGCCAGTCTATGCAATCCGCCCCGAGCGGGATCCGGCACATCCCGCTCGCCCCGGCTGCGTGACCCCGGCGGGCGGTCCGGCGTTGGTCAAGTGGGATTGACCGTGGCCGGAGCGCGCGGGAAGGGCGCTCCGGCCGAGCCGAACCGTACGGAAGGTGGCACGTAGGCCATGGCCGAGCAGATCAACCACGACGCCCGGGCGCGGGCGAGCCTGCACCTGCTGGTGCGGGACATCGAGCGGGTGAGGCGACAGGTCGACGCCCTGCGGACGCTCACCGCCCAGTTGGGCAACGTCTACCGGCCGCGCCGCCCGAGCACCTCGGCGGGCTTCGTGGTGTACGGGCGGGCCCCGGCGCCGACGGTGCGCCTGGCGCAGGAACTGCGGGAGAGCGTGGAGACGCTGGTGGCGGCGGCCGTCGAGTTCGACCGCGCGCTGGGCTTCTCCTGGGACTCGGTGGGCTCGGCCCTCGGGGTCACCAAGCAGGCGGTGCACCGGCGCTACGGGATGCGCCGGCCGACCAGTGAACTGCTGGCGGCGGGCGGCGCCGTGCCGGGCCAGGGCCGGCCGGACCGCTCCGAGGAACTGCCCGGCCACCCGGCCGGCCACACCCCGGCGGCCGCCCACGCGCCGGCCCACGCCCCGGCGGCCGCCCACGCCCCGGTCCACCCGCCGGAGCGCGACCGCTCCCCCTCGCCCACCGGACTGGCCGCGACCGTCCCGGCCGCCCGCCAGGGCGGTCTCGACCGCACCAGCCTCGACCGCGGCACGATCGACCGCGGCCCCATCGACCGCCCCGCGCTGGACCGCCCCGGCGTCCCGCTGCGCGGCTGACGCCCCCGGACGCCGGGTGAGGACCGCGGGCACGGACCCCGCGCCCCTCACCCGACGTCCGGTCCGCCACCCGCCGAACCCCGTCCCCCGGGCCAGGACTCGGCCCCGCCACCCGACGCCCGACGCCCGTCAGCCGATGTCCGTCGGATCGATCCGCACCTTGACCGCCTCCGGCGTCCGCAGCGCGATCCGCGCGATCTGCGCCGCCTTCAGCGCCGCCGCCAGCGCCGCCCCCTGCCCGGGCGGCACCCGCAGCAGCGCGCGCTCCTGCTCCTCCCCCCGCAGCGCCGCCACCGGCACCGGCCCGAGCACGTCCGCCTCCGTCGGCAGCCGGACCAGGTTCAGCAGGTCCTCCACCGCCGCCGGGCTGCCGGTCACCGAGGCCATCCGCGCGACCGGAGGGAAGTGCAGCTGGGACCGCTCGTCCAGCTCCAGCCCGGCGTGCCCGAGCGGGTCCCAGCGCACCAGCGCCTGCACCGGCCGCGCCGTCGGCTCGGCGACCACCACCACCGTCCCGCCCTCGGTGGCCGGCCGCACCAGCGCGGCGGCGGCCAGCCAGAGCCGCAGCGTCTCCTCCCCGGCCCGCAGGTCGGGCCGGCTCAGCAGGGCCCAGCCGTCCAGCAGCAGCGCCGCCGCGTACCCGCCGCCGCCCTCGACGACCGGCTCGGCGCCGGGCGTGGAGATCACCAGCGCGGGCTCGTCCGGCACGGTCGGCAGCACCGCGTCCCGCCCGGAGGTGCGCACCGGGACGCGCGGGAACGCCTTGCCCAGCTCCTCGGCCGTCCGGCGGGCCCCGATCACCTGCGCCCGCAGCCGGAACGAGCCGCACTCCGGGCAGTGCCAGTCCCGCTCCTCCTCGCCGCACCACTGGCAGCGCAGCGGCGCGTCCGCCCCGGCCGCCTCCAGCGGGCCCTCGCAGCGCCGGCAGCGGGCGGGGGTGCGGCAGCGCCCGCAGGCCAGCCGGGGGACGTAGCCGCGCCGGGGCACCTGGATGAGCACCGGCCCTCCGGCCGCCAGCCCCTCGCGGGCCGTCTCCCAGGCGACCGAGGGCAGCCGGGCGGCCTGCGCGGCGGCGTCCCGGTGCTGGTCCAGGTCGGTGACGGTGCGCACCCGCGGCGCGGTGCGGCGCACCGTCTCCCGGTCGGCGGTGAGCGACCGTGCCCACCCGGTGCGCACCAGCTGGGCGCCCTCCACGGTGACGGCGTGCCCGCCGAGCAGGACGGCGGCACCCTCCTCGGCGGCGCGCAGCAGGGCGACCTCCCGCACGTGCGGATGCGGGTTGCGCGGGTCGCTGTGGCTGGAGTCGCCGTCGGACCAGACCACCACCAGACCGAGGTCGTGCACCGGCGCGAACATCGCCGCCCGGGTGCCGACGGCGGCGTGCACCGAGCCGCGGCTGACCTGCAGCCACCGCCGGTAGCGCTCGCGCGGGCCGAGGTCGGCGGCCAGCACGGTGTGCAGGCCCTCGCCGAGCAGCTCGCTCAGCGCCCGGTCGACCCGGGCCACCGAACGGCCGTCCGGCAGCACCACCAGGGCGCCGCGCCCGCCCGCCAGGGTGGCGGCGACGGCGCGGGCGATCTCGTACGGCCAGCCGGGGCCGGGCAGCGCCGTCCAGACCGCCCGGGGCGCGCCGCCGCCGGCCAGCGAGGCGAGGAAGTCCGGGCCGGCCGGGTAGCGTGACCAGCCGCCGGGCGCGGGCGCGGCCGGGCGCGGGCGGGGCGACGGCGAGGGTTCGGCCTCCGCCTTGGCGTGCCGGGGCGGCACCGCCAGCTGCAGGACGTCGGCCAGGGTGCCCGCGTACCGGTCGGCGACGGTGCGGCACAGCCGCAGCAGCTGCGGGGTGAGCACCGGCTCGGGAGAGAGGACCTGGGCGAGCGGGGCGAGCGGTCCGGGGAAGTCGCTCTTCTCCAGCCGGGCGACGATGAAGCCGTCGTGCAGTTCCCCGCCCTCGCGCTGGCCCTTGACCACCCGCGCGCCGAAGCGCACCCGGACCCGTACGCCGGGCCGGGCGTCCTCGGCCATCGCTGCGGGCACCTCGTAGTCGAAGAACTTGTCGATGGTGAGCACGCCCTTGTCGACGACCACCCGGGCCACCGGCAGGTGCTCGGCCCGCTTGGCACCGCGCCAGGTGCGCGGCTTGGCCCGGCGGACCGTCTCCCGGATGAACGCCAGCTGCTCCGGCGCCCCGCCCTCGTCACTGCCCTGCGTGCTGCTGCTCATCGCCCCAAGTAGTACCAGGTCCCACCGACAAAACGGCAGGTGGTGGCCGCCCGGAGCGCCGGGCGGCCACCACCTGCCGTTTAACGATCAGATCAACCGATCGGATCCGCCGATCAGGCCTCGACGGCCTTCTTCAGCTGCTCCACGCGGTCGGTCCGCTCCCAGGTGAAGTCCGGCAGCTCACGGCCGAAGTGGCCGTACGCGGCGGTCTGCGAGTAGATCGGGCGCAGCAGGTCCAGGTCGCGGATGATCGCGGCCGGACGCAGGTCGAAGACGTCGCTGACGGCCTTCTGGATGGTGAGGACCGGCACGGTCTCGGTGCCGAAGGTCTCCACGAACAGGCCGACCGGCTCGGCCTTGCCGATCGCGTACGCGACCTGCACCTCGGCGCGGCGGGCGAGGCCGGCGGCGACGATGTTCTTCGCCACCCAGCGCATCGCGTACGCGGCCGAGCGGTCCACCTTGGACGGGTCCTTGCCGGAGAAGGCGCCGCCGCCGTGGCGGGCCATGCCGCCGTAGGTGTCGATGATGATCTTGCGGCCGGTGAGGCCGGCGTCGCCCATCGGGCCGCCGATCTCGAAGCGGCCGGTCGGGTTGACCAGCAGGCGGTAGCCCTCGGTGACGAGCTTGATGCCCTGGTCGGCCAGCGCCTTCAGCTCCGGCTCCACGACGAACTCGCGGACGTCCGGGGTCAGCAGCGACTCCAGGTCGATGTCACTGGCGTGCTGGGTGGAGACGACCACGGTGTCCAGGCGGACGGCCTTGTCGCCGTCGTACTCGATGGTGACCTGGGTCTTGCCGTCGGGGCGCAGGTACGGGATGGTGCCGTTCTTGCGGACCTCGGTGAGGCGGCGCGAGAGGCGGTGGGCCAGGGTGATCGGCAGCGGCATCAGCTCGGGCGTCTCGTCGGACGCGTAGCCGAACATCAGGCCCTGGTCGCCGGCACCCTGCTTGTCCAGGTCGTCTGCGTCGTCCCGCTGGGTGGCACCCTCGACCCGGGCCTCGTACGCGGTGTCGACGCCCTGGGCGATGTCGGGCGACTGGGCACCGATCGAGACCGACACGCCGCAGGAGGCGCCGTCGAAGCCCTTCTTGGAGCTGTCGTAACCGATTTCCAGGATCTTGTCCCGGACGAGCTGGGCGATCGGCGCGTACGCCTTGGTGGTCACCTCGCCGGCCACGTGCACCTGGCCGGTGGTGATGAGCGTCTCCACCGCGACCCGGGAGGCCGGGTCCTCGCGGAGGAGCGCGTCAAGGATGGTGTCGCTGATCTGGTCAGCGATCTTGTCGGGGTGGCCCTCGGTGACGGACTCCGAGGTGAACAGGCGGCGAGACACAGCGCTCCCTGGGGTTGCAGCGGCTGCTGACTGAAAGACCCCGGACGGATCCGGGGGCTTCCGGAAAGACTTGATTCCTGGAGTGTAACGGTCAGCTATCGAGGAACGTCACGCGATTCCGCAATTGGAGACCGTCCGCCCACTCTGCGAGATCAGCCGGCGAAGGGATCGAGCCGTTCCACGACCAGGTCCCACACGACGTCCGCGAGCGCCTCCTTCGGACCCACCGGGACGGGCGTCTCACTGCCGTCGATGCCCAGCACCACGGCCTCGTTGACGTCCTGGCCGAAGGCCTTGCCGCCGCCGACCTCGTTGACGACCAGCAGGTCGCAGCCCTTGCGCGCGAGCTTGGCGCGGCCGTTGGCGAGCACGTCGTCGGTCTCCGCCGCGAAACCCACGACCAGTTGGCCCGAACGGGTGCGGTGGGCGGAGAGCTCCGCCAGCACGTCGGGGTTGCGGACGAGCTCGACCGGCGCCGGCTCGACGCCCTCGACCTTCTTGATCTTGCCGGCGGCGTAGACCGCGGGCCGGAAGTCGGCCACCGCAGCGGCCATGACCACGGCGTCCGCGTCCTGGGCCGCCTTCAGCGCGGCGTCCCGCAGCTCCAGCGCGGTCGCCACCCGGACCACGTCCACCCCGGCCGGATCGGGCAGCTCGGCATTGGCCGAGATCAACGTCACACGGGCGCCGCGGGCCGCCGCGGTCGCCGCCAGCGCGTAGCCCTGCTTGCCGGAGGAGCGGTTGCCGAGGTAGCGGACCGGGTCCAGCGGCTCGCGGGTGCCGCCGGCCGAGACCACCACGTGCCGGCCGGCCAGGTCGGAGCGCCCGCCGCCGTAGCGCAGCACCGCGCGGCAGGCGTCGAAGATCGCGGACGGCTCGGGCAGCCGGCCCTTGCCGGTGTCCTTGCCGGTCAGCCGCCCGCTGGCGGGCTCCAGCACGATGACGCCCCGGCGGCGCAGCGTGGCGACGTTCTCCCGGGTCGCCGGGTGCTCCCACATCTCGGTGTGCATCGCGGGCGCCAGGACGACCGGGCAGCGCGCGGTGAGCAGGGTGTTGGTCAGCAGGTCGTCGGCGAGTCCGTGGGCGGCCTTGGCCATGAGGTCGGCGGTGGCCGGGGCGACCACCACCAGGTCGGCGTTCTGCCCGATCCGCACGTGCGGCACCTCGTGCACGCTGTCCCAGGTCTCGGTGGCGGCCGGGCGGCCGGACAGGGCGGCCCAGGTGGCCTCGCCGACGAAGTGCAGCGCCGCCGCGGTGGGCACCACGGTCACCCGGTGGCCGGACTCGGTGAACCGCCGCAGCAGCTCGCACGCCTTGTACGCGGCGATGCCGCCGCTGACGCCGAGGACGACGCGCGGTGCGTCCGTCCGCTCCGTGCCACCGCTCATGTTCCCCAGCTCTCCTCGTGGCGCTCCGCAGATGCCAGCCAACCCTACGGCGCGCCGGCGATCACCCGCACTGTGGCACCCCCCACACCCCCCGCCCCCCGGCCGGAGCGCCCCGGGAACGCCGAAGGGCCCGTCGGAGCGGACTCCGACGGGCCCTTCGCACGAAGGTGGGTCCGCCTCAGGCGGCCTCGACCGCCTCGGCGGTCAGCATGCCGGCGTTGATCTCGCGCAGCGCGATCGACAGCGGCTTCTCGTGCACGTGGGTGTCGACCAGCGGGCCGACGTACTCCAGCAGGCCCTCGCCGAGCTGGGAGTAGTACGCGTTGATCTGGCGCGCACGCTTGGCCGCGTAGATGACCAGGCTGTACTTGGAGTCGGTGGCCTCAAGCAGCTCGTCGATCGGCGGGTTGATGATGCCCTCGGGCGCGGTCATGGAAGAGGACACGCGAAAACCTTCCGAAAGGGTGGAAAAGACAACAGGTCAGCCTACACCGAGCAAGGCTAGCAGTTCGCTCGCCACCTGCTCGACGGAGGTGTTGACCAGGGTCGTGTCGAACTCCGGCTCGGCCGCCAGCTCGACCTTCGCGGCCTCCAGCCGCTTCTCGATCACGTCCTGCGGCTCGGTCCCCCGGCCGGTGAGCCGGCGGACCAGCTCGTCCCAGCTCGGCGGGGCCAGGAAGACCAGCTGCGCCTCGGGCATGGACTCGCGCACCTGGCGGGCGCCCTGCAGGTCGATCTCCAGCAGCACGGGTTCGCCGCGCTCCAGCTTCTCCAGGACAGCCGCGCGGGGGGTGCCGTAGCGGTTGCCCGCGAACACGGCCCACTCCAGCAGCTCGCCGTTGGCGATCAGCTTGTCGAACTCGTCGTTGTCGACGAAGTGGTACTGGACCCCGTCCTGCTCGCCCGGCCTCGGGTGGCGGGTCGTCGCCGACACCGAGAGCCAGACTTCGGGGTACTGCTTCCTCATATGAGCGACGACCGTGCTCTTGCCGACCCCCGAGGGGCCGGAGAGCACGGTCAGCCGCGGACGCTCACTCATGCACCGATTATCCCGGATCGCGGACGATGCCGGGACCACGGGGCACGGTCAGGCGGCACCGCCGCCGAACTCCCGCTCCAGGGAGGCGATCTGGTTCGTGCCGAGACCGCGGACCCGGCGGCTCTCGGAGATGCCGAGCCGCTCCATGATCTGCTTGGCCCGAACCTTGCCGACACCGGGAAGGGACTCCAGCAGGGCGGAGACCTTCATCTTGCCGATCACGTCGTTGTCGGCCTTGCCGGCCTTGATCACCTCGTGCAGGGAGGCGCCGGAGTGCTTGAGCCGGTTCTTGACCTCGGCGCGCTCCCGGCGAGCCTCGGCGGCCTTCGCGAGCGCGGCGGTGCGCTGTTCAGGGGTAAGGGGCGGAAGAGCCACGCCGTTCACCTCAGGTGTGGATGGAAGGGATTGAACTCTGACTGTTGTGCTTCCCAGGGCACCGGTCGACGCCGGCCGGGAGAGCGAACTCGCCGCCCCTGACCTGCGGGAGCAGCGGGTTTCGCGGCTCCTCGGTGACCTATCGCCGGACACTACCCGGATTGCGGCGCCACGTCAGGAAAAGAACACGAAAAGTCCTGGTCAGCCAAGGCCGACCAGGACTTTCCCGGGCAAAATGACCGTGATTGCGAACCTTTGGCGGCACCGGTGTGACGGCGCTCACGTCAAGCCGCCGCCCCCGTGGACCGTCGCAGCCCGTCAGCGCGGCGCCGCGCAGCGTTCGCCAGGAGCGAACCCCTCCTTCTCGTCCGCTACTTGACCGCGTCCGCGTACTCCTGGACAAAACGGTCGGCGGCCGAGCGCAGCGCCTCCACCGAGGGGCCGTGCTTCAGCACGTCCCGGCTGACGCTCGGCACCACGTTGCGCACCGAGGCGCCGAAGACCCGCGGCAGGTCCGCCATGGTCGCGCCCTGGGCGCCGATCCCGGGGGCGAGCAGCGGGCCGTTGATCGCCAGGTCCACACCCGCGTCCGCGAGCGTCGCCCCGACCACCGCGCCGAAGGAGCCCAGCGGCTCGGCCCCGGCGTTCTCGGCGGCCAGCTGGCGCAGCACCGCGGCCGCCACCGGCTCGCCGTCCGCGCCGACGGCGCGCTGCACCTCGGCGCCCTCCGGGTTGGAGGTGAGCGCCAGCGCGAAGACGCCCGCGCCGTTGGCCGTCGCGAGGTCCAGCGCCGGGCGCAGCGAGCCGAAGCCCAGGTAGGGGCTGACCGTGACGGCGTCCGAGAACAGCGGGCTGCCGGGCGACAGGAAGGCCTCGGCGTAGGCGGCCATGGTGGAGCCGATGTCGCCGCGCTTGGCGTCCATCAGGACGAGCGCGCCGGCCGCCCTGGCCTCCTCGACGGACTTCTCCAGGACGGCGACGCCCCGGGAGCCGAAGCGCTCGAAGAACGCGGCCTGCGGCTTGAGCACGGCCACCCGGCCGGCCAGCGCCTCGACGACGGTGCGGCTGAAGGTCTCCAGGCCCGCGACGGTGTCCTCCAGGCCCCAGGCGGCGAGCAGGGAGGCGTGCGGGTCGATGCCGACGCAGAGCTGCCCGCGGGTGTCGAGGGCGTGGCGCAGGCGGGTGCCGAAGGGGGCGAGGGTCATGACGTCCTTCCGGGGAGCGTGAGGAGGGGTTTCAGGCGGCCTTGCGCGCGTCCACCGCGCTGCCGACGGCCGCGGCCAGGCTGCGGAAGCCACCGGCCCGCAGACGTGCGGACAGGCCCTTGTGGACGCGCCGGCACCAGAACGGACCCTCGTAGATGAAGGCGCTGTAGCCCTGGACCAGGTCGGCGCCGTGGACGATCCGCTGCCAGGCGTCCTCGGCGGTCTCGATGCCGCCGACCGAGACCAGCACCAGCCGGCCCTCGGTGCGGGCGCGCAGCCGCTGGAGGACCTCCAGCGCGCGCTCCTTGAGCGGGGCGCCGGACAGGCCGCCCATGCCGATCTCCTTCACCCGGGCGGCGTCGCAGCGCAGGCCCTCGCGGCCGATCGTGGTGTTGGTGGCGATGATGCCGTCCAGGCCCAGCTCCAGGGCCAGGTCGGCGACCTCGTCGATGTCCTCGTCGGCCAGGTCGGGGGCGATCTTGACCAGCAGCGGCACGTGGTGCGGGGTGGTCCGGTCGGCGGCCTCGCGCACGGCGCTCAGCAGCGGGCGCAGGTGCTCGACGGCCTGCAGGTTGCGCAGCCCCGGGGTGTTCGGCGAGCTGACGTTGACCACCAGGTAGTCCGCGTAGCGCGCGAGGCGCTCGGTGGACTTCACGTAGTCGGCGACCGCGTCGGCCTCCTCGACCACCTTGGTCTTGCCGATGTTGACGCCCACCACCGGCGTGGAGCTGGTGTGCGGGCGGGCGGCGAGGCGGGCGGCGACCCGGGCCGAGCCCTGGTTGTTGAAGCCCATCCGGTTGATCAGGGCACGGTCCTCGACCAGCCGGAAGAGCCGCGGCTGCGGGTTGCCCGGCTGCGCCTCGCCGGTCACGGTGCCGATCTCGACGTAGTCGAAGCCGAGCATCGACAGGCCGTCGATGCCGACGCCGTTCTTGTCGAAGCCGGCCGCCAGGCCGAACGGTCCGGGCAGCGCCAGGCCGAGGGCCTCGGTGCGCAGCGCCCGGTCGCGGGGGGCGAGCACCAGCCGGACCAGGCCGCGCAGGCCCGGCACCGAGGAGGCCAGCCGGATCCAGAAGAAGGCCAGGTGGTGGGCCTTCTCGGGGTCCATCTTCTTGAAGACGAGGTCGAACAGCAGCTTGTACACAAAGTCCTCCCAGGGCATGGAAGTGGGGGGCACCCGGCGGTACTGGTGCCCCCCACTGGAGTGGTGCTACTTGGCGCGGCCGGCGTTGATCAGCTCGGCGTGCTCCTGGAGCGACATGACACCGACCTCGTCGCGCAGCAGCCGGTCGATGCCCTGGACGGCGGCGCCCATGGCCTGGACCGTGGTCAGGCAGGGCACCGCGCGGGCGACGGCGGCGGTGCGGATCTCGTAGCCGTCGAGACGGCCACCGGTGCCGTACGGCGTGTTGATGATGAGGTCGACCTCGCCGTCGTGGATCAGCTGGACGATGGTCTTCTCGCCGTTGGGGCCCTCGCCCTCGCTGTGCTTGCGCACCACGGTGGCCGGGATGCCGCCGCGCTGCAGGACCTCGGCGGTGCCGGCGGTGGCCAGCAGCTCGAAGCCGAGGTTGACCAGCGCCCGGGCCGGGAAGACCAGGTTGCGCTTGTCGCGGTTGGCGACCGAGACGAAGACCTTGCCCTTGGTCGGCAGCGCGCCGTACGCGCCGGTCTGGGACTTGGCGTAGGCGGTGCCGAAGACCCGGTCCAGGCCCATGACCTCGCCGGTGGAGCGCATCTCCGGGCCGAGCACGGTGTCCACCCCGCGGCCGTGGACGTCACGGAAACGGCTCCACGGCATCACGGCCTCCTTGACCGCGATCGGCGCGTCGGCCGGCAACGTGCCACCGTCACCGTCCGCCGGCAGCATGCCCTCCGCGCGCAACTCCGCGATCGTGGCACCCAGCGAGATCCGCGCCGCGGCCTTCGCCAGCGGCACCGCCGTCGCCTTCGACGTGAACGGCACGGTGCGCGAGGCCCGCGGGTTCGCCTCCAGGACGTACAGGATGTCACCGGACAGCGCGAACTGGATGTTGATCAGACCCCGCAC